>CAJOGS010000076.1 GCA_905234045.1 uncultured Selenomonadaceae bacterium
AACCTTCGCGCAGATATTAACGTTTCACTGCGTCCCGTTGGAAGTGATAAGCTCGGCACTCGTACCGAAATGAAAAATATTAATTCTTTCAAGGCGTTGGAAGACGCCATTAACTACGAAATTGAAAGACAAGCTGAAGTATTGGACGACGGCGGGAAAATTATTCAAGAAACGCGCACATGGAATCCTGAAAAGGGAATTACGCAATCAATGCGCAGTAAAGAAGACGCGCATGACTATCGCTATATGCCGGAGCCGGATTTGCCGCCGATTATTACTACTGATGAAGAGATTGAAAATTTCAGAAAATCTTTGCCGGAACTTCCCGACGCCCGCCGCGCTCGTTTGATTAATGATTTGGGCTTGTCGGAATACGACGCAGGAATTATTACAAGTTCCCGCGCAATGGCTGAATATTTTGATACGGTTGTACAAAACGGCGCGGACGCCAAACTTGCCGCTAATTGGATTATGGGCGATCTTTCAAAAAATTTGAACGCGGAAAACTTGACAATCGAAAATTCTCCTGTTGACGCCAAACGCCTTGCCGAAATGATTTTAATGATTCAAAAAGGCACTATCAGCGGCAAAATTGCAAAGACTGTTTTTGTTGAAATGTGGAAGTCTCAAGATTCGCCTGAAAAAATTGTGCAGGATAAAGGCTTGGTGCAAATTACTGATACTTCGGCGATTGAAGGCATTGTTGATGAAGTCATTGCAAATAATCAAAAAGCGGTTGAAGAATATCGCGCAGGCAAGAAAAAAGCGATTGGCGCACTTGTCGGACAGATTATGAAGGCGACTAAGGGCAAGGCTAATCCGCAAATGGTTAATGAACTTTTGGCGAAAAAATTAGGGTAATAGTTGTATAGTGGGATAGTGGGATAGTTGGATAGTGCGATAGTGGGATAGTTCGATAGTGTGATAGTTCGATAGCAAATTACTATACCACTAACACACTATCACACTACAAAGGAGGGATATTTTGAAAGCTGCTATTTTTGATATGGACGGCACTTTAATTAACACGATTGAGGATTTAACTGACAGCGTTAATGAATTGCTGGAACATTACAAACGCCCGCGCCTTTCGATTGATGAAGTCAAAATTTTTGTCGGCAACGGCGCAAGAAAATTAATGATGCGCGTATTTGATACTACTGATGAAAATTTTATTAACGACGCGCTGAAAATTTATGACGGCTGTTATAATCGCCACTTGCTTAATAAAACTAAGCCGTACGCGGGCATTGTCGAATTTTTAACCGCGCTGAATCAAATTAATATTCCAATCGCAATTTGCACCAACAAGCAACATTTTGCCGCCGTTTCACTTGCTCAAAAAATTTTCCCGACTATAAAATTTGCTGAAATTATCGGCGACGCCAATAAACCTAATCCTGCGCGCGCGTTGGAAATTGCAAATAAAATTGGCGTTGAACCTGCTGAAGTGGCTTATTTCGGCGACAGTTCTGTTGATATGCAAACTGCCGTAAACGCGGGATTTTTGCCTGTTGGCATAACGTGGGGTTTTCGCCCTGCAATTTATTTGAAGGACAGCGGCGCAAAAATTCTTGTCAATCGCACTGATGAAATTTTTAAATTGATAAATTTCGGAAATTAATAAAAACTATACCACTATCACACTACCGCACTACAAAGGAGCGAATTATGGCGATAGAAAAAGTTAAAAAATATTTTGCAGAAATTGGCGAACCTGAAAGAGTCGTTGAATTTGAACAATTAACCGCCACTTCTCAACAGGCGGCTGATGTTTTGGGCTGTGAAGTCGGCAGAATCGCCAAAACTATTTCGGTATTCGTTAATAAAAATCCGATTTTAATTTTGCTCGGCGGCGATATGAATCTTGACAACAAAAAATTTAAATCGCAATTCGGTTGCCGTCCTCATATGATTCCCGTTGCCGAAGTTGAAAATTATATCGGGCACGCAGTCGGCGGCACTTGCCCTTTTGCCGTAAATGAAGGCGTTCCTATTTACCTTGATGAATCTTTAAAACGTTTTGATTGCGTATATCCCGCCGCCGGCAATGATAAAAGCGTCGTTAAATTGCAGATTGACGAACTTGAAAAATATATCGACTCGGCGGGCTGGGTTGACGTGGCGAAATTGAAAGGCGGCGCGTAAATGCTACTTGTTATTGACATTGGCAACTCTAATATCGTTATGGGGACTTACGAAGGCAAAAATTTAATGAAACATTGGCGCGTTTCGACTGACAGCCAAAAAACCGGCGACGAATACGGTATGTTGATTAATGATTTGTTTCGTTATCAGGGCGTCAGTATTAACGATGTACACGATATTATTATTTCTTCGGTTGTGCCTCAACTTTTGGTGCCGTTTATGAAAATGTGCGAACGTTATTTTAAAATTAAACCGCTCGTAGTAGGTCCCGGCATTAAAACCGGCATCAAAATTAATTATGAAAATCCGCGCGCCATTGGTGCCGACAGAATTGTAAACGCGGTCGGCGCGTTTGAACATTATGGCGGTCCTTTAATCGTCATTGACATTGGCACTGCCACAACTATTGATGTTGTTGCCGATAACGGCGATTTTTTGGGCGGCGTCATTGCGCCGGGTATTGTTTCAGCCGCTGATTCTTTAGTCAGTGCCACTGCCAAACTTCCCCGCATTGAACTTGTTCCGCCGAAAAATATTATTTGCCACAACACTATTACAGGTATGCAGGCGGGCATTATTTACGGCTATGTCGGGCAGATTGATGAAATTGTGCGACGGATTCGCGCAGAAATGGGCGAAGATTGGAACGCAAAAGTTATTGCAACAGGCGGGCTTGCCAAAATGATTGCAAAAGAATCTAAAACTATTGACAAGATTGACCACTTTTTAACTTTGTCGGGACTTCGTGCCTTGTACGAACGCAATAAAAATTAGGGCGTGTTGAATAAGTCTGTGTTAAAATTTTTTTTTTGAATTATTTTAATTGAACGTACTTTTTCTTTGCTGCTCCAAAGAAAAAGTACCAAAAAGAAAGGAGCTCTGCCCGTCAGGTTTTTCGCGTTTGACGAGGTAAAAAGTCAGCCATTCAGCCGCGCCATACCTTTTACACCGAATTTTAATCACAGGCAAAAACAGAGACGGGCTGGGGCGCAGGTAGTCCAACAGAAAGACATTTGCTGAGGGTTGAGAAATTCCAACTTGCTATTTTTTTTAGTTCGATTTTTTAACACGCACTAGTTTGTCAGTTAATCAGTAACCGATTCCAAAAAAATTTGTGCTGATTTTTTCATAATACCAAAAAAAATAGCGGCTTAACCGCTTTTCAATTCCTGTAGCAACGTCAGATAATTTTCGTAACGTGCGCGCAGGATTTTTTTATTTTCAACTGCAGATTTAACGCCGCAATTTGGTTCGTGGCTGTGGCTGCAACCGTTCAAAAATTTACAGTCGCTTGAAAAATTTTCAAATTCTTCAAAACAATATTTCAGATTTTCGGCGTTAATTCCCGCTTCGTTTAAATCTACCGCACTGAAACCCGGCGTATCGACTAAAAAACCGTTGCCAAATTCAATCAGTTCAGAAACGCGGGTAGTATGTTTGCCGCGCAGAATTTTTTCGCTGACAGAGCCGACTTTCAATTTTAAATTGGCGTCGATTTTATTCAACAATGACGATTTACCGACGCCCGACGCGCCTGCAAAAACTGTAACGCCGCTTGAAATAATATTTTTGAGTTCGTCAACGCCCGCGCCCGTCAAAGTCGAAGTGCGAATAACTTTGTAAAGATTTTCATATTCCGATAAAAAATTTTCATCGGCGATTAAATCAATTTTGTTGACGCAGATAATAATTTCGGCAAGTTTGGAATTTTCGGCGATTGAAATAAATCTGTCCAAAAGCAACAAATGTAAATCAGGTTGAGCGGCGGCGAATGTCAAAATAACTCTGTCAACATTCGCAACGCTTGGACGATTCAATAAAGATTTACGCGGCAAAATTTTTTCAATGACGCCGGAGCCGTCTTTCAATTTTGAAATTTCTACAAAGTCGCCGGGAAAAACTGCACTGCCTGATTTTTTATCGCGCTTGATAATTCCGCGCAGTTTGCAGGGAATTAATTCGGCGTCAACTTTCACGAAGAAAAAACTGTTGTAAAATTTTATAACGCGCCCTGTCATTGAGTTTTATCCCCAAATTCTTCGCGTGAAGGTACATCTACCTCGTAATTATCGGCAGATTTTTTACCGTATTCGCCGGGAGAATCATCTTCAACTTTTATTGGTTCGGCAACAATCAAATTAACATCGGTACCTGCGTTAACTTCAGAATTTGGCGCGGGATTTTGACTGATAATCGTGCCTTCGGCTTGTTCGCTTTCTTCGTAGGTAATTGTACCGAGACTCAAGCCTTTGTTTTCAAGATTGTATTGCGCCATTTCCAATGATAAATTTTCAACTTTTGGAACTGAAATTTTTTCAACCGGCGGCGTGGTATTTTTATCTTCAGGCTTAACCTTTTGCCCGCGTGAAACTGTCAAGTCAATAATTTTTCCGCGATTAATTTTTGTGCCGACTGCGGGGTCTTGTGAAACGACTGTACCGGGTTCACGTTCAGAATCTTTTTCGTAAATTGAACCGACTTGCAAGCCTAATTTTTGAATACGTTCAGTGGCGGCGGATTTCGTCAAGCCGACAAGATCGGGCATATCAATAGTTTCGCCGCCCTTGCTGACATAAATTGTAACGAGTCTTTCAAGTTTAACATTTCTGCCGGAATCAGGGTCTTGCTTGACGACTTCGCCGGCGGGAACTGTGGAGCTGTAAATTTCGGCAACATTGACGCGCAGTCTTGAATCTTCCAAAATTTGCCGCGCCAATAAAAGATTTTTTCCGACTACCGACGGAACTGCAACTTCTTCATTTTTCCACGGAGTGCCAAACGCCATATAAACCCCCGCACCAATTCCAAAAATAAGAAACATTACAAGTCCAAAATTAAATAATTTGGATTGGATAAAAAATTTGCGTTTAGGTTTTTTGGCATTTGAATTATTTTCAAGTTCATTTTGTCTAATATTTCTGCGCGGCGGTAAAGTTGAAATTTTACTGCGCGGCAAAATTTTAGTGGCTTCAGGGTCTTCATTCATCTGTGCGACGCTTAAATTTGCCTCGATGTTTGAAAGTGCCTGTATCATATCATAACTTGACGGGCGCAAATCAGGATTTTTATTCATTGCGCGTAAAATTATCGCTTCAAGCATAGAGGGAATTTGTTGACGAAACTTACTTGGCGGCGTCGGTTCTTCTTCGATATGTTTCATTGCGATTGAAACCGGATTTTCACCTGTAAAAGGCAAATGATTTGTCAGCATTTCATACATTACGATTCCCAAAGAATACACGTCAGATTTTGGCGTAATTGCTCCGCCTTGTGCCTGTTCAGGTGAAAAATAATGCACCGAGCCGACAACATTGCCGCTGTATGTCATAGTTGATTCGGTTATGGCGCGTGCAATTCCAAAGTCAGCAATTTTTGCCATACCGTCCGGCGTCATCAAAATATTGTGCGGTTTAATATCGCAATGAACCAAATTATGTGCGTGAGCATGCGCCAAACCGTTTGCAATATCTTTTGCAATTCTCGTGGCGGTTAAAATATTCATTTCGCCTTCCTCACGAATTTTATCTTTCAGCGAATTTCCCTGCACATATTCCATAACGATATAATGATCTACGCCGTCAACTCCAACGTCGAAAATATTTACAATATTTGGGTGAGCAAGACGCGCCGCCGCCTTTGCCTCTCTGTGAAATTTTTCTATAAACTCTAAATCAGTGCGGTAAGCCTCATGAAGAATTTTTACTGCAACGGGGCGATCCAATGAATTATCATGCGCGCAATAAACTTCAGCCATTCCGCCGCTGCCGATTTTTTCTTCAAGTTCATATCGTCCGCCTAAGATTCGCCCCAACATAAAATTTCCTCCTTTCCGCTGTTTGTATGCAAATTTCATTATTTATCAACTCCAACAACTATAACCGAAACATTATCCAGACCGCCATTTTCAAGCGCGGCTTGTATCAAAGTTTCAGACGGATTTAAACTTGTCATTAAAATTTCGGCAATTTTTTCATCTGTAACCATATTTGTTAAACCGTCTGAACAAATTAAAAAAATATCGCCGACTTCAACCGCAAAATTTGCCGTATCGACAGAAATTTCTTTGACTGCTCCGACTGCTTGAGTTAAAACATTTTTCATCGGGTGAACTCGTGCCTCTGCCTCTGTAATTTTGCCCGCTCTTACCAATTCTTCAACATATGAATGATCTTGCGTAATTTGTTCCAAATTTTTATTACGCAGGCGGTAAATTCTGCTGTCTCCAACGTGAGCAAAATATGCGCGTTGATTATAAATGTGCAAAATAGTTGCAGTTGTTCCCATTCCTCTACGGCTTGGATTATTTTCAGATTCGCGCAGAATTTCTGTATTAGATTTTATAATTGCCTGTTTTAAAATATCTTCATTAAATGGCGCAGAAACTGACGATAAAAAATTTGTCGTTATGTCAATGAGCATTTTGCTGGCAACTTCGCCCGCCGCTTGTCCGCCCATTCCGTCCGCTACCACAAATGTTTCAGGTTCAATAATTGCTATTGAGTCTTCGTTATTCTTCCGAACTTTTCCAACGTGCGTTGCATGATACACTTTGGACATTAAATTCGCTCCTTTCTTTTTAGATGGCTAGATTGTCAGATTGTCAGTCTGTCAGTTAGTGACTGTTAAATAATTCTGTGTTCCAATTTTTTTATATATTTAAAGTACTTTTTCTTTGTCTTGTCAAAATTACTCGTCTTGCAAGTACCAAAAAGAAAGAGCGTTTTTGCGACGCTGTTTTTTCTAAAACCTAAAACCTAACAACTAACCCCTAGCCACTACAAAACTTTATAGACTAAAACAGTATTACCGATTAAAATTTTATCGCCGTGCCGAAGTTCATATCGCGTTACAGGCTTTTTATTTACAAATGTACCGTTCAAACTGCCCGCGTCGCGCAAAACGTGCCTATGTCTTTCATACGAAATATAAGCGTGGATTCTGGACGCGCCTTCATCTTCCAAAACAAAATCATTCGTTTCTTTGCGCCCAAAATAAACTTGCTTTTCGCCAAGTACAACTTCAGATTTTTTTAAATCGCTGATGACAGCCAAATCATATTCAACATTTCTGGACAAAGTTTTCATTGTCGCAAGAATTTTAGTTTTGTCGGCAATAATTGTGGATTTATAAGTTGTATCGCCGCTTGCAATCAAAGTTTGAGACAGCACGTCATTTTCAAGATCTATTGTATCGTCTTCAGAATCTTTATCTTCGACATATTGCGCGGAAATTAAAATGGCGTCTTCGGTGTCGGAATTTATTTCAATCTTTATATTTAAAGTGCCGTCCATAAAACAATTTTCTTTAATAACTTTACGTTCAACCGTTTCATACAGGGCTTTTAGAACACGCGCCGCGCTAAGTCTGTGACAATCTTCCTCCGAAAGATAAATTGTATAATCATTCGGGACAATGCTGCAGCCGTCAACAGATTTTTTTTGCTTGACAATTTCACGCTCAAGTGCTTTTATAAGGGCTGACGGTTCAACTTCGCCGCGTTTTTGTAAGAGATTGGCTATTTGGCTGCTTATCACGGTTGCCAGTTTCAAATTGCTACACCTCCCCAAAAAATTTCTCGGCGTCATTATAGCATAACTGTCAAAAACGTAAAACTATTTTTGAAAAAAAACTGGAAATTTTTTTAGTGATTAGCATTTATGAAAATCAATTATCACCTAATCTCTAAAAATCAACTGAAGGGAGATTTTTAAATGATTATCGGCGTATCAAAGGAAATCAAAAACAATGAAAAC
>CAJOGS010000077.1 GCA_905234045.1 uncultured Selenomonadaceae bacterium
CTAAACCTTCAGAGACTGACTACAGCAAACCTGATGAATCTGGAATTATTCCCCTTCAACTTTCTAAAGTTCCCGATGTTAATTGGAATATGATTAATTGGGATTTACTTTCTGAACTCGACAAAGACGAAATCCGCCACAAGCAAATTTTCCGTGAACTTTAGATACTATATCTTTTTATTTATACTAGATATGACTCTTTTTGTCGCAAAGTGCCGAGAAAAGGGAACGCAAGTGCCGAGGAAAGGGAACGCAAGTGCCGAGAAAAGGGAACGCTAACACCTCGAAAAAATGCGATTTTTCAGCGTCACGACGCCATTTGTAAGCAAAAAAAAAAAGCTATAAGATTCTATAAGAATCTATAATCGCGGGGCGGCATTTTTAATTTGCCGCACCCGCTCAAAAAAGTAACGAAATCAAACGCCCCCTCCCAAAATCCAAAAAAATTCCCCAATTATTTCCTTCTAAGAATTTTCCTTTGAAAGAAATAACTGGGGGATATAAATCAACCAACTTTATTTTTAAATTGCTGGTAAGCTTGGATGATATCGTTGTATTCCCCATCTTTTAACCCTTTGCGCATTAAAGTAGTAATGACTCCACTTAAAGTCCAATCTTTAGCTATAGAGATAGCCTTTACAGCTTCAACCTCTTCGGGATCAAGAAAAACTGAAACTTGACATCTACTGGATGTATTTTCTAAAGTTTTTAAAGTACTAGATTTTCTACGTCTAGGCATAAAATCACTCCTTTCAATGAATTGAACGGACGAACACGTTCAGATTTATTATATCATTGACAAAGAAATTTTAAAAGTTATAATAATGATAATTATAATTATTATGATGATAGATTTATTGATAGATAGTAAAAGAAGATGATAATTTGATTAAATTTTTAAATCAATTTCGCATTAAAAGGTGTTCAACTTTTAATAAATTTCCACTTCGGTGTAGTGCTAACTTAACTAAGCTGGTAAAGAAATTACAAAAAGCGGAAATAGGACAAGAGTTTAAAACATCTTTTGATAAGAAAAAAAAGATATTCACTTTTGCAAGGCTTGATTACAATCGGTTAGGAATAACTCTGGACAGAAAATTTGATCCAATTGATGAATTAATTTTAAATGCAATTTATTCAATAGGTCGTGAATGTGTTCCAGAAGATGACGGTGACGGAGAATATGAAGGAAACTGGCAACCTGTTTTCACGGCAAGGAAAATTTTACAACATATCTTTGGCAATGTGCCGGATCATTTTCAAAAAGAAACTGTAGAAGTTATCGAACAACACATTGAAGATTTGAGTTATATGAAGATTACGTTGGATTTGAAAGATCGTCTTGGAAATGATGCGTATGTAAAAGTAAATGGTGAAAAATACCACCCAGTTTGGATAAAAGACAGCTTATTGGATGTTAGTATTTTATGCTTAAGATCGAGTGCGTCTGGAAAGAAATTCGGGGTATACAAATTGAATAGAAAATCACCGTTATTCATTTACGCAGAAAAATTAAAACAAATAGCATCGTGGTCGGTAACTCATATGGCAGTACCGTGCAGAAAAAGTATTCAAAATGCGGTTATTACAAATCATTTGCTCACTAAAATTTCTTTGGTGAAAAACGAAAACAATCATTATTTAAACACAGGTATTTTATTTGACACATTATATGAAGAATTAGGCTTGGACGCAAGTACACGAAAAAAGAAAATGGTGATTCGTAATAATATAAAGCAGATGTTTGACTATTGGGTACAGACAAAATTGCTTACTTCTTATGAATTTGTAAAAAAAGGACAGGCATTTTATA
This sequence comes from uncultured Selenomonadaceae bacterium, assembly GCA_905234045.1. GTDB lineage: Bacteria > Bacillota > Negativicutes > Selenomonadales > Selenomonadaceae > Quinella. Next base: position 1,814 of record CAJOGS010000077.1, read on the forward strand.
AGATAATGTTTAATGTGAATCTTTCTGGAGTGCCTGTAACTCAAGAAGTCAATATAAAGCCTAAGCCTGAACCGCCGCCTGCGCCTAAACCCAACCAATCTTCAAAAGTAAAATTTGATTTAGAGTTGTTCGGAAATTCTCCAGAATTGGAAGAAAAATTAGATTACGTGCATAACAATCCAGAAATTTATTTTACTCAAAAGGCAAAAAATGGCGGATATATTTGTCCAGTGTGTGGAAATGGTAGTGGCAAGGACGGAACGGGCGTTCTGCTGATTAAGGGACAAACATTCAGATATAAGTGTTTTAAATGCGGTACTTCTGGTGATGTAATAAATTTCTATGCGGCGGAACATCATTTAAATAACGCAGAAGCACTTCAACAGATGTTTAATATATATGGGCTTGAAACACCTAAATCGAATTTTAGAGCGTCTGAGCAAAGTTCGCAAAAATCAGAAAAGACCGTTGAAGAAATAACCGAAGATTTACAGTTGGAAAATGTAATAGCGGAAGATATAGCAAAAGCGGGAGAAAACCTGAATCAAACTTCCTATTTTAAAAGCAGAGGAATATCAGAAGAAATTACTACTCGTTATGGTTGTGGATTTTTGAAAAATTGGGTACATCCAAAAAAACGCGGCGATAAAAAAATTATTCCTTCCGACAGAGCAATAATTCCAACCGGCGTAAATTCATATGTTGCTCGTGCGGTTGATGAAAATAAAATCCCCAAAATGAAGGTCGGCACAAGTAATATTTTTAATGTAGACGTATTGAGGAATTCAGAAAAAAATGTGGCAGTAGTGGAAGGGGAATTTGACGCACTTTCTATTATCGAAGTAGGAAATGATGCCATTGCGCTTGGTTCAACAACAAATGTTGATAAATTTTTGAATTGGCTGAAGGAAAATAATATAAAACCTAAAAAACCGTTAATCCTTGATTTAGATGATGACGATGCCGGAAAATCAGCAATGAAGAAATTATCAAAAGGCTTGAAAATTTTAGGGATTAAATATTTTTGCATTTCTTTGAAAGTAGAAGAATGCAAAGACCAAAATGAAAGTCTCGTTAAATTTCGTGATAAATTTACTGACAAAGTAAAAAAAATTCCTCAAATGATTGAAGAATTAAAGAAAAATGCAAGGCGTAATTTATCAGATTCGGCAAAAGTAAAACAATGGGAGTTAAATCTAGCAAATGCGCGTGACGCAATACCAACCGGCTGGAAAAGTTTAGATGAGGTATTGGACGGCGGTTTATATGAGGGATTGTATGTTATACCTGGAGCGACAGGGACGGGAAAAACAGCGTTTGCGTTGCAAATGGCATATCAGATGGCGGAACAAAATAAAGATGTACTGTACATTTCATTGGAAATGGGAGAAGAAGAAATTTACGCCCGACATATAAGCCGAATATCGTATCAGCAGTATGGAGATACGGCGCAAGCGAAAACAGTGCATTCAATCATTCAAGAGAAAAAAACAGTATCGTCAGCGAGACAGAAATTTGAAGAAGTCGGGCTGTATTTACGAACGGTTTGCGGCGTCGGTTCAATAGACGCAGATGATATTCGGAAGATAGTAGAAAATTACGAGTACGAATTAGATACATTGCCGGTAGTGATAGTGGATTATTTGCAAATACTTAAAGCGCACGATCCGCATATGACAGATAAACAAGCGGTAGATTATAACGTGCTGAAATTAAAGCAGTTATCACGAGATTATAAAATTCCAGTGATAGCATTAGCGTCAATGAATAGAACAAGCTATTCAGATGTAATAAGTATGGTATCAATAAAAGAAAGCGGAGCGATAGAATATACTTCAGACGTGTGTATAGGGTTACAAATGGCAGAAATGGACAAAGTAGCGGATTCATCTCAAAAGCAAGGACAAAAAGAAAAAGCGGTTCGTGAACTGAAGGCTAAAACTAAACATGATATGCAAGCAGTAATTTTAAAGCAACGCAACGGGGCGATTGGAGCAGAAATTCCTTTTACGTATTGTGCGATGTTCAATCATTTTGAAGATAAAAAATCTAGTGGCGTGTCAGCTAAAAATTTTTTTAGTGCCTCAAATTTATAAATTTTTTACTGTCGAAAGAAAATCATCAAAAGATAATGCGCCATCTAATGGATTATTCTCAAAGACCATAAAATAGCTATATTTATTAGAATCAGCTTTAGATTCCCATAATTTTCCGAGTTCCAATTTTTGTTTTGAATCATAATTATTGCGGTCGTCGCCTTTAGACTCAACAATTAAAATTGTTCCTTTTTTCATTTGTACGATAAAATCGGGATAATGATTGATAAAACCGTTGATACAAAATTCTTTTCTGGATCGGTTGCGATGCCACCAAAGAACATTATCAAGCGAAGTCAACGCGGCGGCAACTTTAAATTCAAGATTGTTTTCTACGTCTTCTTCAGCAACGTAAAGAGAATTTGCCCACTCTTTTTTAAAGCGCGTAGGCGAAATTTTAGCCGGAAGTTTAAAAGAAGGCTTTGCAAAAATTTTTTTAGTATCAATTTGAGCCATAAAATTTTTTTTGGCGTACTCGTTAAGTAAAGATTCAATTTTTTCTTTAATTTTCCGAGCATAAACTCCAGAATGTTGAACGACTTCACGAATTCTTTCACGGTCGAAAGTAGAAATAATTTTTATGACGTAATCAGTAATTTGTTGGCTTGGAAGAATGCTGCTTTTATCAATCATTCCGGCTATTTTATAGGCGCATTGGCGAATTTGTCCGTCAGGTGTTAAATTATCAAAGTATTCAAGAAATGCTTTAACTTCAGAGTCAGACAAATATTTATAGCGCGGAAAATCTTCCTCGTCGTAAACGTCGAATGAAACAATTTCATAGTTTAAATTGTCGAAATTTATAATGGTATCTTTATCGCTGAGAGAAAATTTTGTACGGAAAGTTTCTTTGTCAACTTTTTCATCGTGAACGCCGCCAAATAATGCGCCTGTATCTTCCCTGTAGAAAAATTGCGGCAAGCAGATATTTTGAGCGTCTTTGAATTTATCACGCATAGGAAAATCAGACATTTGTGCTTTCTCCTTATCGTCTCTATCTTCGTCGGAAGTATTATTCCCGTTGGTGTATTGTTCGCTAATTTCCCGCGCTTGCTGTTCCATTTCTGAAATAGAATTATCATCAGCACTGGTTAAATTTTCTTGAGGAATAGGGTTATTGTTCAAAGGTACAGATTTTGAAGGAAGAATATTTATTTGTTCCGGCTTGTTTTCCCGTGAAACTTCTTCGGTTGTGGATACAGGTTCTGACACATCAACAGCGCGGTATTCTTTTTCACTGAAACCTGCTGAATTTAAACCTATGACAATTTTATCAAGAGTATGGCGAAAATCAGCGGAAGAAGTGAAGACATAACTCATATTTAAAAGTTCGTCAGAAAAATTTTTTGTAAACGGTCGGCGTAAAATTCTGCCTAAAATTTGTTCAACGTCAATGGGCGAAGTACGATTAGCGAGTGACGCAAGAATATAGGCAAAGGGGCAGTCCCAGCCTTCTTTTAAGGCATTTACAGTGATAATGTATCGAATTGGACAATCAGCCGCCAAATCAATATTTTTCAGATCGTTAATATCAGAGGTTTTAATGGCAATTTGTTCTGGGTCGATATGATAATCTTGAATCAGGATAGATTTGATTCTATCAAAAGTAGTTCGTTCTCCGCGTCCTTGCGTTTCGGCTTGAAACAAAATAATCGGTCGAATATTTTCTGATTTGCCTCTTTTTTCCAGTAAATTTCTAAATTCGATAGAATCAGCGATAACGTCTTCTTGAGTTTGCCGGTTGTAAACAATGACAGGCAGTTTAACCATTCCCGCCGCTTTTAATTTTGCGGCAGGGACATAGGCAATAATGTTGCTTGTTTCTTTTGGAGTAGCAGTTAATTCTAAAATGAAACTCGGATTAAAATTTTTCAACATTTCCAAACTTAAATCTGTGGTTGCGTGATGACTTTCATCAACAATGATAATCGGTCTGTAATGTCTGATGACTTGAATTAAAGAACTTTTGTCGGCATTTTCCAAAATTTCTTCATCAGCACATAAATAAGGAATAAATTTATTGAGTTGCCCATTTTGTTGGTAAGCCTTCCTGCCTTCCCTGTTGGAAGTACGAAAAGAATCATAACTCAAAACTAAAATTGAAAGCTGCTCCTCAACTTCAGCCGGTGAAAAATTTTCTCCCATAAGCAACTGATTTTTATTGTAAACTGCTACTTGACCATTAAAATCAACGTCCAATTTTTGTCGGTAAGGATGTTTAGGGTCATTTAAATTTTTGTAAGTTTGAGACAAAATAGAATCACTCGGTACAAGCCACACTACAACTTTACTTTGAGTAGAAGGCAATGCAAGAAAAATCGGTTTAATGCTTGCCGCCGCCATAAATGTTTTTCCGCCACCCGTCGGAACTTTAAAACAAACTTGCGGAACTCCTGAAATATTATTCTGATAAGGTGGGCGGGCTTGAACGTCACGACTTTCCCAAAATTCTTTGAAAGATTTACTGATTGTTTTATTTTCGTCCAGCAACTTCAAAAAATCTTCTAAATTTTTTATTGCCTGTTGCTGATAATCTTTTAAAATCATTTAAATGCCCCTCAAACGCTCTAATTTGCCCGTAGACGCGTTTCAAACACTTTTTAGGTAAAATTTATATTAAAATTTTTTGAAACGCTTAAAACGGCTAAAAACGGCTCAAATTTCGTTGCTCCAAATTTTTTTAATATCACGCGGAATTTTTTTGAAAGTGATGTTGTTCCTACGGAGATATTCTTCACTTAATCCGCACTCATCAGCGTAAATCAAATAATTTTCAGCCGGAATTCCAATGGAACGTAAAAATTCCTCGTCTAAAGTCGTCAAATTTCCTTTTTCATAGTGAAAATAAATTCCTGTGCCGTTAAACTCTCCCAAGTAAGCAGAATTATTGCCGGACGGCTTTTTATATTGCGTGTGCGTTTCAGTGTACCAAATGTAATTGTAAATTGTTTCAATCTCAACATTTTCATTCAGATTGTCGTTAATCATCAGCGGTTCTCCAACTTCGTAAAAATCAAAATTGCCGCCTGTGCCTTCAACTTCGCCGTAACCTTGAATGACGCGCCGCACTCTTTCGGCTGTGATTGAATCCGCGTAATTTTCCATTTCTACGAGAATAAATTTGCGGTTGCCGCCGTTCTCTTTATTCAGTTTTAAAACTGCGTGGGCTGTCGTGCCACTTCCTGCAAAACTGTCCAGCACGATTGAATTTTTATCTGTCACAAGTTGTAAAATTCTTTCAATCAATTCAACCGGCTTGGGATTATCAAAAGGCGTTTCACTAAAAATTTTCTTTAAAGTTTGTGTGCCATTTGTGGTCGTCCCCACGTCGTCCCATAAAGTTTTGGCAACTTTGCCGCGCTCAATAGCTTCACTTAAAAATCTTTTTCGTTGCGGTGCGCTATCGCCTTTTTTGCCAAAAACAATTCGATTGTCTGCCAAAAGTTGTTGAAAATGGTCAAGATCATTTTTCCAACTGCAACCTGGATTTGGTTTATAAATTTTGCCAGTGTTGGGATTTACAATTTCATACTGTTGATTTGGACGCCAACCGCCTACTTGAAACGGGTCGGCTTTCCACGCGCCGCGCGGGTCGTTGTCTGGATTTGAAAAACCTTCGCCATCGTCTGGAAGTCTAAATTCTGTGCGGTTTTTTATCCAATAATTTATATTTTTGAAGTAAAGTAAATTATAGGTGTGAGAAACTGAAATTAAAGCCGTATTTGTTACTGACTTTGTAGAGTTCCAAATTATATTTGCGGCAAAATTAGACGCGCCGAAAATTTCATCACAAATTGATTTTAAATTGTAAAGTTCGTTGTCATCGATAGAAATAAAAATAGCCCCGTCATCTGCCAACAGTTTTTTCAACAATTTCAAACGCGGGTACATCATACAGAGCCATTTATCGTGGCGGCTTAAGTCTTCGCCTTCTCTGCCGACGACTTCGCCGAGCCAT
>CAJOGS010000078.1:0-4441 GCA_905234045.1 uncultured Selenomonadaceae bacterium
TCTCGCTAAAGATTTTGAAATTAAAACAATCGTTTCAGAAAACTTCATTAAGATTTCTCATTGTCATACCTTGCTAAAACGTTTGTGAAAACACCTTCTAAGAGTAGACTTAACTGCTCTCACTTCTTACTTTAAATCCTATAAAAAAAATCTTGAAGATTTACTCGAAATGGAATTAAAAGACGAGCAAGTTATCCTCGAAGATTCTCTTTTACCTACAAAAACCATCAATGCTTCAGTAAATGGGCAATGTGTCAATGGCGTTATTTACTTTCACGATATTTCTATCCTACTCAATATCGCTGAAATGAAACAACAACTCATTTATTGTAATCCTGAATTACTTAATGCGCCTGTTCGTTGTACCGTTCAAACTATCAGTATCAAAGGAATTTTGCTCGAACGCATTTTGAAAATCAAAGGCAGTATCGCTTCCAATCGCAAACACGTTCAACCTCTCAACAACACTATTTTATTTGACTACATTTTCTCTAAATGCGGTTTAGCTGATGAAAATCGGAACAGAAAAGCTGAATATCGCTCCATTATCTCCAAAATCTTACATCACTTCGTTGATCACAATCTTATTTCTTCCTTTGAATTTTTTAAGAAAAACGGCAAATTTTATTCTATTAAAATTTTTTTCGACTCCAAAAACTAATGTTGGCGCGGTGTTCAATACCCCCTACTAGGGCTTTTATCGTACTCTGCTAGGGCTTTTATCGTACTCTTGCGCCTTAATTAGTCAAACTTTTTCAGGCATTTTTTCGCGTGTGGACGCGGAAAATTAAAAAGTCAAACTCAAGAAAAAAAGTTCGTAAATATATGTAAATATATGTAACAAAAGCCGAATTTTTCGACGGCTTGGCAAAAAAATTGCGGAAGGTTTAAAGTACCGCAAAAGTATGAATATCATTTACGATGAAGGCTTGGAAGATAAATGCGCGTGCTTTATTTTGCAAAAGGGCGCAATCGGCAGACGCGGTATTTTGAAACTCGGCGACACTCAAGCAGTGATTGAAACTCTTCCCGCCACTGAAATTTCTGTTGCCGAAAATATTATCGACATTGAATTTAATGCACATGACGACGGGACTTTTTCGCTTGTGCTGAATTACGACGTAGAATATTATTCCCGCGCCGCCATGAAAAATTTCACTCAAAAAGTTATCGACGTTATACAAGGTTTACAGACTGAAACAAATATGGTTTCCGAGTTGTTGAAAATCTGATGACAAATTTAGACACGGCGTATTTTACGCGCAAAATGTTTAAACATTCGGTACTGCCCGCGCCATTGGCGGCAGTCGGTCTGGCACTTGCCGAAATGGGCGACACAATAATTGTCGGACATTCAATCGGTATGGACGGACTTACCGCTATTGGTTTTACTTCGCCGCTTTTTTTGACGGCAACTTTTTTTTTGTTCGGTCTGTCAATGGGCGGAGCGATAATTTATACAAATTTGATAACTGCGGGGAAGACTGAAGACGCGCTGAAAATTTTTAATTTTTTTGTCAGATTGTCGGCTGTAATCAGTTTTGCAATTTCAATTTTTGGATTTGTTTTTGAAGAAAATTTGCTGATTTTTTTGGGCGCAGATCCAAATGATTCTGCAGTTTACGCGCTGACGAAAGAATATATTTTTTATATTTTGCTCGGTATTCCGTTCAATATTTTAATGGGCGTGCTTTGTACATATTTGCGCAACGATGACGCGGATACTTTTTCAATCGTCGTACAAAGTGCGTCAGGCGCGTTGAATTTGTTTTTGAGTGCGTTACTGATTTTTTATTTTGATTGGGGAATCGGCGGCTGCAGTTTCAGTTATTTTCTTTCAAATTTTTTGGCAGTTTTGATATTAATCGGGTACATTATTTTTAGAAAAGGCGGAACGCTTTCTTTCAAGGGCGAAACAATTTCTTTTCAAGAATCAATAAAACCGTTGCGGCTCGGCTTTGCAACTTCGATTGAATATATTTTTAACGCAATTTTTACATTGATTTCAATTCATATACTGATTGAAATTGACGGCAATGAAGGTGTAGCGGTTTTCAACGTGATAGAAAATTTGGCGCAACTTTTTATTTTCATTTACGAATTTATCGGCAAAACTTCACAGCCGTTATTTTCAACATTTTTTGCAGAAAAAAATTTCGCCGAAATGCGCCGGGTTTTCAAATACGCGCTGATATATTCGCTGACACTCGGAATTTTTTCGGCGGTACTTGTAATATTTTATCCGCAAATTTTAAATATGCTGTTCGGTCTGGATAATGTCACGGACGTTTCAAAAGTTTACTACGCCGCAAAAGTTTTTTGTATCGGCTCAATATTAATGGGAATTTGTTTACTGTTGCAAAATTATTTGCAATCATCAGAAGACGAAAAAAGCGCGTTTTTAGTCGTCTTTATGAGACGAACCGGCGCAAGTATTCCGCTGGCATATATTTTGGCTTCATTCGGTTTCAATGCTTTTTGGCTGGTATATCCTTTGTCGGAAATTGTCACATTGATAACTTTGTATTTGTACAAACGCCGAAAATTTGAGACGACGGAAATTGAAACTGACAGAATTTACACGGCGACATTTACCAACACGCTTGAAGATTTTGAAACGCAATTTGAGGCGATAAAAATATTTGCCGCACGTCGAAAGGCGGACAAACATAAATCAAACACATTAAGACTTATAGTCGAAGAAGTTTGGGCGTTGCTGAACGATACAAACAAAAAAAATTCCGTCCTAATTCAAATTACGATAGTTGCGAAATTGGACGGTACTTTTCAATTAACAATGCGCCATAACGGCAAACTTGTCGATAACTTCAAAGAAATGTTGGAAGACAAAAATATTTTTCTGATTGGCGACGAAATAAAGCCGACAGAATTAAAATTAAATCTGCTGAAAATGGCAAAAAGTTATTCAAATCAATTTCTTTATCGCAAACATTACGATTTCAACACAATAACTGTTACTGTATAATGTGAAATGTTGCCGATGATTAGAAATTTTCAGATGGTTGCTCAAAAAAATTTTAAATCAAGATTTAGCCGACAAAAATTTTTCGCAGAATGCGTCAGCCAATACAAGATATTTCGTTGCACGTTTATAGTTGCCAAAATTCAGTGAAGTTATCACAGTTTGGCAAAGTGATTCCACAAATTCTAATTTGTTTTGCTTTGAAATATTTTTTTCTATAATCGCCAATCGAATTGTTTCGTCAGAAAAATATTTTTTTTCCAGACGTTCGAGTAGACTGTAAATTATAATTAATTGGTTGTTCATTGTAATTTTTTCGCCAGATTCTCTATCAGTTCAACGTCTTTACTGTTCATTGCGTTGCACTGTTCCAAAGTTGTTTTATAAAATTGTTCCTGCCGATTAATTGCCGCCGTTAATTGCTGAAATTCTTCTTGGAGTTCGGAAATATTATTTACGCTTTCTGACAAAGTTTCAATTCCTTCAAGAATTTCTTTAGCTGTTTTATTCAAATTTCTAAATTTTTCGCCGTGACTTTCGATATTTTCAGCGGTAACGTTAATATTTTTAATAACGTCCGACATATTTGTCAAAGTTTCAGAAACAGAATTCAGCGACTTTTTGACAGAATATTCCGATTCAGCCAAATCATCAATTCCTTCAACAATTTTTTCAGCCGAGTTATTCAAAGTCTCAAAATTATCGCCGATATTTTTAGCGGTAACGTTAATATTTTTAATAACGCCCGACATATTTGTCAAAGTTTCAGAAATAGAATTCAGAGGCGTTTTAATTGAAGATTCCAAATTTGTTATAGTCTCGGAAATTTCTTTGAATTTTTCGGCTGATCTGTTTTGAAGTTGAAAAACTTGTTGAGCGAAGTTGTCAGTTTGTTTTTCTTTGTCAGAAAAATATTTGCTGATACCGCCATAAAAACAAAATACCGAAATTACAAAGGCGGTACCACTGCCTGCAAGTGCGATTGTTTGACTTACCGGCGCGGACATTAAAAGTACCGCTGCCAACGCGCCGCAAAATGACAATGATAATTGAGTTTCTTTTGAATTCACCGAATCACCCTTTCAAAAAAATTTATGTAACTTTCAAGCGCGGATTTTAAAATTATTTTAGACTCTTGCGCGACAAATTGGCGTAGTTTTTTGCTGTATTCTGCATTAATGCCGTAGAAACGCCCGCCTGTATCACTTGTCAATTTTTTGTAAGAAAAAGAATTTTGAATTTCGTATGGATAAACTTTGTCGGAAAATTTTCGGGAATACATAAATTTATAAAAACTTTGACGCAATGTATTAATCAATTCTGCCCTGCACTGTTCCAAAAGTTTATTATCTGTTTCTAAATCTGCCTTGCCTGTCAAAATTTCAGTGTAAATTTTTTGCAAGTCGTTTAAAGTGCCTTTGCTGAAAGTTTTTTTATCGTCAGTTTTGGAAGTGAAGA
>CAJOGS010000078.1:4459-12263 GCA_905234045.1 uncultured Selenomonadaceae bacterium
ACATTATATTTGAATTTTGGAACTCAGAAGTTGCGGCAGGTAAAATTTTTTTCAAAGCCGCCTCGTTGTAAGAATCCCAAATAGAATCTCTAAAACTGCGTTTCACGGATTCAAAGGAGCAAATAGTATTAATCGCCGACAAACTCAAGCAACCGCCTTTTTCTTCGCAATCTATAACAAAATCTTCGTACAAATAATTAAGTTCGTACATTCTGTCGTAAATTTTTTCTAGTTCGCCCGCCAAAATTTTTTTATGTCTCGTTATCAAATTTTCGCGGCGATACAAAATATTTATCACGTCGTCAGCAGAATGAAATAAATTAACGTCCAAATCCTGCGATTCATAATTTTGGGCGGCGTCTGCAAGTGCGTCGTCAATTCGGTCTAAATCTGTACTTCCCTGACGGTGCTGTAAATCCATTAGCACAATTAACAATGGCGGGCGATTTTTCGGCAAACCGTTCCAAATTTCTGTAAGTTGTTGAGTCGAATCTTTTTTGAAGGGAAATTCTTCAAAGATAATCACTTGCGAAAATTTTTCAAAATCCTCTGTCCAACTGAAATCATCAGATTTAAGCAGTGAAATTTTTATACCCGGCGGAGTTTTGAAACTTAAAAGGCGCATTGAATCATCTTTTTTTTTAACGTCGGAAATTTTTTCTCCGCGTTCCAAAATTACTGAAAAATTTTCATAGTTTGTCGGTAAAACGCCTGTAAGTTCTTTGGCAAAAATATAGCGTGATTTGTCACCGAGCAACAGCAAATTTTTTTCAAGCGAAAAATTTTTCATATTATTTTACACTTTCAAGGTCACGCAAAATTTTTTCTGTGCGCTGAAATTTATTTGCAACGTCGTCTTCATGAAGGTTTGCAAGTGATTCGTATTCAGATTTTTTTTCTGAAAGTTTTTCCTCAATCGCGGCGAATTTATGCGCCTGATACGCCTCTAATCTTTCCGGCAAATCTGCAAGATATTGATTCGCCTGTTCAATCAAAAATTTTGGTAAAACTTCACGATAATAATTTGCCCATTGCTTTTTCCAATCTTGTAGCGTCTTTTTTTCGGCATCTTTACGCAATTTATTTTCTTGCGCTTTAAGTTGCCGATTCAATTCATTTTCATCAATATCAAGCATGGCAAGTTTCGCCTTCTTGCGTTCCGTTTCATTTTTAAATGCGCCCAAAGTTTCTTTTCTTTTAAAAAGTTCCTGTTGCTTTTTCAAAATGCTCTGTTGAAGTTGTTGTTTTTTTTCAAAATACATTTGGCGGTATTCGGTATCTTCTTCATAACGCGGCGGGCTGTCAAATTTACTTCCGAGTTTTTCGCCCCAATGTTCCAGCGACAAATAATCCAAAAGTCCCGCGTCTTTGGCTCTTACAGCATATTCCGCGCCTACACGTACCAAATTTCTTGCTTGATTCATTCGCTTAATCGTTGCATAAGTTTTTGTAACTTTTTCGCCTTTAATGACGCCTTTAACAATTTTACCGGCTGTCACGGGCAATGTTGCAATTCTTTTCAAAAGGCTTGGCTTTGTCGCAAGTTTTGTAATCGTACCGGCAGGAATCAGCAATGTTGCCAGATCTAAAATATTTCCGACAGTTCGCCCAATTTGTGATCCGGCATTACTTCCCGCGTCAACCTGTATCATTTGCGGCGTATAAGTTCCCATTCCGCGCTGTTCGGCTTTCAAACTTTCTAAATCTTGTTCCAGTTGTAAAAGTTCGTCTTGCAATTCTTGAGAGTCGGCATTTTCAAGTTGCAGTTGCAACTGTTGGCGATTTTCTTTCAGTGTCGCAAGACTGCGGCGGAGTTTGTCAAGTTCGCTGTCTTGAAAATTTACAACCTCGGAATAGCCGGAAAGTTCCGGCAGATCTTCAATAACAGCATCTGAGTCTGATGTTTGGAAATCGCCGTCAACTTTAAAAGTGCCGTTAATATTTTTCAAAATCGGCGAAATTTGCAAACTGATCATTTCAAAAGTTTGATTCAAAATCGGGCGAATTTTTGCCCGTGCGTATTCCGCCATATCTTGATTATTTTTAACGTCATTGCCCGCCGCTTCAATGATTTTTGCCGCTTTATCGCCTGATTCTTTCGCGTATCTATCCAAACTTTGTTTAAGTTCAATTTGGCAATTTTCAACTTCAGATTTAAGGCGTTGTTGACGTTCCTTTAAAACACCGCGCAATTTAGAAATTTCTGCGTCAATTTTTTTGCGTTGCGTTTCAAAAGTTTCGTCACGCTGATTTTTTTTCTGTCCGAGAGTTGCATTTAATTCGCGCAATGATTCAATCGCACGGTTACAAATTATTTCGATACGCGCCGCCGCCGCCTTTTCAATTTCTACGTGAGCATTTGCGCCCTTCTTTTTCAGCATTGAACGGATATTTTCTATTTCTGAAAAATATTTTGATTCGGGAATATTTGAAACAAAAAAGCGATTTTCCAGAGCGTCCATAACGTCGCAACTTGCCAACGCTTTTTCATCTGCATTGACAACTTGAGTAAAACTTTCCTCAAGCGGATTAATTTGGTCGCAGTGTGTGCGGACAAATGAAAGCGGAAAACCTTGCGCGGAAAAATTTTTTAATTTTTCAATATCAACGCGGGTAGGCGCACCGTTGACAACATAAATTATCGAAGAAGCAAGCGACAATGAATTTGCCAATAACTGTTCATGGCGTTTAATCAGCGTGTTAATTCCGGGCGTGTCAAGCAAAATCATTCCGTCGGCAAGAATTTTTTCATTCAATAAAATTTCCAAGTGTTCAACTTCAGACAAATTCACGGCGGAATTATTATTTTGTGTAATGTTCATGACGGTTTCCAAGTCAATATTTTCTGTGCTGCCGTCAAGATAGAAAATGCGCCCGCCTTCTTCTTCGCCGTACAAAATATAAGTCAAAATCGGTGTAGTCTCTACTCTGCCGCCGGGTAAAATTTGGCGGTTCAAAAGATTGTTTATCAGTGAAGATTTACCGGCGGAATATTGCCCGATAAATGCAACAAAATATGTCCCCGCGTCAACGTGTTCTTTGATTGATTGTAAATCTTCAAGCGCGTCTGTGTCGTTCAACTCCTGCAGTGCGGAGCATAAAAGCGAAAATTTTTTCTCGTCCAAAATTATTCCTCCTCTATTACGTCATTAAGTTCTTCAAGTTCCATTTGCAATTCGGCAACCTGCGCCAAAAGGTCTGTAATTAAATCTTTCGACGCCTGAGCTTTTTGCAATTTTTCATCGCGCAGAGCGTCGGAGGCTTTGCTGTCTTCAATAAGTTTATCCATTTTTTTCTGTTGGCGTTCAATTTCAGCGTTAAGGCGGGATTCAATAATTGCCTTTACCGCGTCAAACATATTGCCTTCGATACCCGCCAAATGCTTGCTAATGGTTTTAACGTTTTCTTCAATGAATTCTTCCACGTATTCTGAAATTTGGCGACAAATTTTTTTGCGAGCTTTTGCGGCGTCTTTGTCGAGTTTTTCCAAGTACCTTGCATTTGCGGCTTTGTATTCTTCTTCCAAATTTTTGAGACGGTTGGACTTCCTTTGAATTTCATCTTCAAAATCTTCGCTTGTGCCGTAACTTTGGTCTGCATAAGATTTCATTTCCTCTTGAATTTGAGCTTTTTCTTTGTCAATTTCTGACAAAATATTATCTCTCGCTGTAATTGCCTCGTCGTGAGCCGTCGGATCAGTAATGTCTATAATTTCTGTATACTCTTTATCTCCAATCAATCCATTGGCAATCCGACCGAAAAGTCCGTCGCGTTCTTTTGTTTTTGTAACTGTTTTATTTCTGTGTTCAACAGCCGGAATTGTAAATGTATCGTAGATATTATTTCTGCGAATGGCAATTTCTTTAAGTTGCCGTTGAAGTTCGTCTTTTTTATTTTCAAGTTGGCGGGCATTTCTTTTATTTCTTTCGGCAGCAATAATTTCGTCTTCAATTTGTTGCATTGCGCGGCGTTTTTCGGTAAATTCTTTTTCCATTTTTTCCATATCGCGCCCGACTTCCGCCGCCGTCAATGTTAAATCTTGGCTGTAAAGTTTCAATTCGCCGCCGCTGACATTTGCCAAAGTTTCTTCAAGTCCGTCAAAATATTCTACGCTTTCATCGACAACCAATTTTAAATCTTCGCGCAGGTCGTCTTCCAAATTGTTTGCAAGATTTAAGAATTGCTTTTTTAATTGTTTTGGTAAATCTGCGGCGAAGTCTTGAAGTTCATCGGTATCTTCGCAATTTTCGGCTTGAGCTTTAATTTTATTTGACATAATCGAACATTTATTATTGATTTTGTCTTTGAAGTCGCGTAGAGTTCTATTGAATCTTTCACGAAGTGGCGCAGTTGTCGTCTGACGTTCTTTTTGTAAATTTGCAATGCCTTCTTCCAACGCCTCTTTTTGCGCCTCCAATTCCTCAGTACTGCGCGAATCTTCAAGCGATTTAATTTGCGCCTCCAAGTCTTCTTTTTCGTTTTTCAAAGTAACGCCGACTTTGTTAACGGGTTCGCTTAACTGTTGGCGAGTGCGTTCGCCTTCAGTCAAAAATTTAAATAATCTGTTTTCAAAATCGCCAAGCAGTGATTTTTCTTCAAGAGCGGCGTAATAGGCGTCGTTTTTAGTTTTGCCTTCGTCATGTGAAATGGTAACGCTTTTATCACGCGCCGCCAGAGCCGTATACGCTGAAATGGGATAAATTTCCGGCAAAGTTGCGTCAGGAAATTGTTTTATATAATCGTTTTTCAGTTTTTGAATGACGCTTTCAACTGTTTCTTCATTTGGATTAATGCAATCAATTTTATTCAGTACGATAAAAATACTGTTACATTCCGTGCGTAAATCTCTTAAAATTTCAAATTCGGTTTTTGTGCCCGGTTGCGTGGCACTGAATGTAAAAATACAGGCGTGCGACTCTTTAATTTGACGGCGCGTAATTGATTCAAGATCGGCGGTTATACCGTTCAAGCCGGGACTGTCTACCAGCATAACGCCGTCTTCAAGAAATTTGCTGTCCAAAAACAAATCAACTTTTTCAACCGTTCGGGCGATTGTGGCGTCGGAAGTGTCGCCCTTGACGCTTACATATTTTTGAATTGTTTCAACGCTTAAATCTTCCAAAACTTTTATTTCGCCGTTGCGATAATAAACTATGCCGGGTTCTCCATTTGGAGCCTTTGACTTGTGGCGCAAAAAATTTACTGTTGCGGTTGTCTCCTGTGAAAACGACGGCAAAATTTTTTTACGCATAAGCGCGTTTAAAAAAGTTGACTTGCCCGCGCTAAATTCGCCGATTAAAACGACGCTGAAAAGATTTTTTTCAACGTCATTTTTAAGTTTTAACATTGACGCGGCATCATCTTTATTGCCATTTTCGTCTAAATATTCGCCTGTTTTTTGGAGCAACGAAATAATTTTTTCTTTGCGTTCCTCGTACTTTAACAAATATTCATTCTTAGACATTCAGCACTTCTCCCATTTTTTGAATATAAATTTCAATTTTTTCTTTTGATTGATTAAGTTCGGTAATTTTTTTCCGCAAAGGTGAAATATTTCCTTGTTTGATTTTCTGAAGTTCCTCAAGTTTTTGATTGATACTGTTATTGAAATTTATTTCAGCCGCCGATGAAATTTTTTCTTTGTTGTTTTCTGTGATTTTTTTCAGTTCATCCAAAATATTTTTTGCTGCTCCGTCGTCTAAATTTCCGTACAAATAATTTTTCAATTCTTCGCAAAGTTTATCTTTGCACATTCTGACAAATTTTTCACGGGCGATAATTTTTTCTTTGTTTAATCGCTCATTTTCAGTGCTGATTAAATTTTCAAGCCGTCTGATTTCATCTTCACGACGCCGAATTTTTTCCGCGCTGTTTTGGGCGTCCTGCTTATAACGATTCAAAACACGTTCGGCGGCGGATTTTTGCTTCGACAATTCGTCAAGTTCCAAAGACAATTTATTTTGTTGTTGCTGAAGTATGCGTTTTTGCGCGTCCCATGCTTGAATCTCATCTTCATTATTTTTTGTGACTTCTTTTTTTCCAAAAAAGTCTCGGATTGTGCCGAAAAATCCGGTACGTTCTTCAACTTCTGTCCATTCCCTTAATTCAGGGCGGGAACCCATTCGCCAAATTTCATTTTGTTTTTTAGAAACTCTGTCCTGTGCACAACGATAATTACTGTTAACAATATCTATGTTTGTTTTTTGCTTGTTAATATTTGCGTTGGCTGTTTGCATATTTTGTCGTTCATCATAAATTTCATATTTTTTTTGCCGAATCTCTGCTTTGAAATTTTCAATGCTGTTTTTGTTGTCAAATTCTTTAGGTCGTGACAATTCGCCCGGGTTGAAATTTCCTTCGACTTCCGGCGGGCGAATCCCGCTGTATTCTTCAACGCGCTCCATAACGCGCTGATTTAAATCTTGAAAAGAAATTTTGCAAATGTCAACTGAATCACCGCCGATTTTTATTAAACCGTCTCTAATTTTTTTCGGCAACTGCGCTCTTTTACTTTCAATTTGTTCAGGGCTTGTGCAAGCGTAAATTTCTTCTGAAATTTTTTCTTGAAGTTTAGAAATTTTTTCGTCAATATTTTCTCCAAGTTCCTTATTGAGTTTTCTGACTTCACCGGCAATAAATCCGCGTATTGCTGCCAAATTATCTTCCCGCTTGTCTTTAATTCTGTTTATCATGCGATCAATTTTTTCATTAATATTTTTTTCGTGGCAATTTTGGTAAACTTCATTGTCATCTGCAAGACGACGGGAAATTTTTTTCTTCAAACTTTCGAGCCAATGGCGAACTGCAACCGCCGTATCTTTATATTGAATTTCGTCGAGTTTATTCGCCGAAAAATTTTCTGATAAAATTTCTCTGAAACTGTCGAAATTTGAACTGATTGAAAGTTTTTTTCTGTCTTCAGTCGTCAAATCTTCGGTATCGGTTGCATACAATTTTTTTATATTCGTGTCGCGTGACGCCAATTCTTTTAAAGCCGAAATTCCGCAAATAAAAAATGTATGGTCCGGCGAATCTTTGAAAACTTTTTCGGTTAAAGTTTGGCGCAAATAATTTATTCTTTCGTCAAGCGTTTCACCTTCGGAGGATTTAAATTCGTCGATAAAATTTTGAACAAAAATAAATCTGCGTTGGTACGGCAAAAGATTATTTGTTAAAAATTCCAAGTCGTCCTTCGTCAAGCCGCGTTGTTGTATCAGATAAATGCAAGCGTGTGCTTTTGTCACAATATCTTTTGTTTGTTCAAAATGTCCTTCGGCGATACCGTTTAAACCCGGTGTATCCATAATCATAAGCGGATGCATCGTGTGCATCAGCGGCATATAAATTTCTACCGCGTCAATTTCCTGCGCCACTTTATATTTTGTGCTGACGGCGGTTGTATAGTCTTTCAACTCGTCAAGATTTTCGACAGCCAAATTTTCACCGTTTTTCATAAATGCAACCGCTGAACCTTTGCGCGGATCGTCTTCGCCGATATTTACAATTCGTGTCAATACCGCCGTTGTTTCCTTTGCGGCGTGACTTAAAATATCTTTTCCGACAAGTGCATTTATAAAAGTTGATTTACCTGAACTAAATTCGCCGATAACTGCCAAGCGAAAAAAATCATCATTAATTCTTTGTTTAAAATTTTTTAAATCGTCAGAAAAACCTTGAAGAGATTTTAATTCTGTTTCAACTTCGAGATCATTTAAAATTTCTGAGACCAAATCACGAAAATTTAATTGCTCCATAAATTTTCACCTCTTAAAATGTAAAAAAATTTCAAACAATAAAAAAAAGT
>CAJOGS010000079.1 GCA_905234045.1 uncultured Selenomonadaceae bacterium
GTAGGAAATGTAAGAAGCCGCCGCATTACCGTCCATTGTTTTCATTTTTTTAGCCATAAAGATTCAAATTTCTCCTCTCAAAAAAAATACCGCGTCAATTATAACACGCGGTATTTAAAATGTAAAACACATTTATCATAGTCAATCAATGTTTTTGTAAGTTCTGCCGTAAAATACATTTAAAATTGCAGTTCTGCCGACATTAAATTTTCTTGCAAGTGCACCTGCGCTGTATTCAGGATCGTTGATTTTACAAACTTCACGAATATAACGAACTTGTTCAGGCGTAAATTTTGCGTCAGGATGCTCTGCACCCTCTTTAGCAATTCCGATTTTCAAAGAATGTTTCTGATTTTCTGAAGTTGTAACCCATTCCAGATTTTCAAAATAATTGTTGAGTTTGTTACCGTCTATGTGGTTTACTTCTGGTTTATCTTCGGGATTTGGAACAAACGCCATTGCAACCAAACGATGAATAGAAAATTTCTTATGATCACAATCTTTAGATAAAATTACGCGAGTATAACCGGTTTTTTCAAATGAAGGTGTCAAAATTCTACCTTTGCGAGACTTTGCAAAAGATTTGACGCGCCCAAAATTTGAAACTTCATACAAGCCTTCATAACCTTCAACGTCTTCCCAAATTTCGCCGTCCAAGTCTTCAAGACCGAACGGGTACACCGAAATAAATGCTTGATACGCAGGCAAATATTTTTCATTGCTGCGCTTTTCTAACCATTTACGCATTCTGTCGTTCATAAAAACCGCCTCCAATGTTTGACAATAGCAACGAAGACGATTATAATTTGACTACAAAAATATAGAAATTGGCTAATCGTCTTTCGTTGTTGATTGGTTTTCAACGATTTAATTTTAGCACCGAGAAGGCAGTTAGTCAATTTTCTTTTGCCCAAATTGAAGGAAAAATATAAAAAGCTCTGCATTTGAAACGGGGGGCAGTTGAAAAATTTTATTTTAAGATTTAAATATTTCAATTTGCAGATTTTTTAATTTTTAGATTTACTTTTCTTTGATTAGAATTTTTTCTATTGAACGAAATTTTTTTCAGAGATTTTTTATTTTATTTAAAGTACTTTTTCTTTGCTCCGCGCGTCCTGCTCGGCCTCTTAATTTTTCTATCTCAGTCAGCAAAATTTAGTTCGCTAATCATCAGTAGTTCAAATAATTTTTCAACACGAACTATAAAAATTTATATAACGAAAAAAGCCGCGTAATTTATCCTACGCGGTTTTTTTTATGTAAAGAAATTATTTTGCGATTTTAAATTTTAAATTTTTTCTTCGACAATTTGTTTTTGGACATAAGAATTTAAATCATCGTCCATTTCATTTGCGTCAAAATTAATTACTGCGCCTTCGTGCCACGCCTTGCCGATTTTTCTGCCGACTGAATAATAATTATTTTGGGATTGCTCAAAAATCATGGCTTTAACTTTGTATGGGCTGACGTTGCCTTTTCTGTCCAAAACGTTTTCATCTGCTTGGGCGTTTATAATTTTTCCAACAACTGCATGAAGATTTTCAGTTTCCACAATTTCAACAAGTTCACATTCCATGACTATTGGAAATTCTTCGATAATCGGCGCGTTGACGTGCTGACTTTTTACGGCATGAAAACCGCTGCGCTCAAATTTATCTTTCATTTTATTGCCGCTGACAATTCCAAAAAAATCCGCCTCTGCCATATGTTCCTTGTTTGCAACACTGACTGTAAACGCCTTTGACACGCGAATATTTTTTGTAGTTTTGTGACTTTCATCAATGCACAGCGCAATTTTATCTGTTGAACACATCATGCCCCACGCCGCAGTCATGACATCAACTTTGCCTTTTTTGTCATAAGCCGCAACCATCAGCACCGGCATTGGAAATGTTGCCATTTTTATTGCAATATCTTTTTTCATATTTTTTTCCGCCTTAATCAATTTCAATCAATTCATATTGAGAATTTCCGAGTTTCGCTTCAGCCATTGCAGAAAGTTGGCGAAGACCTGCGCGAGTTTCAATACGTTCTTTCAAGTCGTGGCTGTCATGAGCCGAGTAAACCATATCCGCGCAAGCCTGATCTACCGCCAAAATGTCAGTCGAAACGGCAATACCGATATCAGCCATTGTAGGTTCAGCCGCCGTAATTCCCGCGCAATCGCAATCTACAGACATTCTGCGCATTACATTTAAAAATACAATATGTTTGCCGAAATAATCGCAAGTCGCCTTTGCAGAATCGCACATTAATTCCATAAAGTATTCTTTCATAGGCCATTCAAGATAATTTGTAGGAACGTTGGCAGGGTCTACGCCGTGAACTTGCGCTTTGCCCAAATGCCCTGAGGCGTTGCCGATTCCGATATTTTTCATTGAGCCGCCGAATCCGCCCATTGCATGCCCTTTAAAATGTGTCAACACTATTAATGAATCATAATCCGCCAAATGTGCGCCCATTGCAACTTCTTTCAAATGAAAACCGTTGCGCACGGGAAAATTAACCGTCTTGTCGTCTTCGTCCATAATATCGACATCGCAAAAAGTCCAGCCGTTTACTTTCAAAGTTTCGCGGTGGCTTTCAGTTGTAAATCTGTCGCCTTGATAAAGCGTGTTACATTCGACGATTTTTGAATTTGGAACTTGCGCTTGAAATGCTTGAACCATATCACGCGGCAAAATGTTTGGACCATTTTTTTCGCCCGTGTGCAATTTGATTGCAACTTTGCCGTAAATATTTTCATTAATCATCTTGTAAAGTTTGATAAGGTGTTCAGCGTCGATTGTTTTTGTGAAATAAACTTTAGCCGCCGAACCTTGATAATTTGTACCTGTGACATTTTTACTGCCGATAACGGGAGCTTGATTTTTTATCATGTGCTTTTACCTCCATTAAAATTTTTTAGCCCAATTTGAAACTTCAGTTTCAGAATTTTTGGCGTTTGCGCCGTGAATCGCCACGCCGTTCAAAATTTCAGCATTCGGACAAATTTTTTTCAAGTAACTGATGCTTCCGCCCAATCCGCTACCTTCATGCGTGGCGAACGGAATTATTTTTTTGCCACTGAAATCGTAATGCTCCAGAAAAGTTGAAACAGCCATAGGCGGCACACTCCACCAAATGGGATAACCTAAAAAAATTTTATCATAAACCTCAACACTCGGCAAATATTTTTTAAGTTCCGGACGCGCTTTTTGCTGAATCTCGATTTTCGCAACATTAGTACATTCGGTGTAATTGACGGGATAATTTTTCACCGTGTCAATTTCAAATAAATCGCCGCCGACTGCTTTTTGAATAAATTCGGCAACAATTTCAGTGTTGCCCTTAGCAAGATTTTTTATACTGCCGTTGACGTAATTTTCGCCTTTGCGGGAATAATACGCAATTAAAATTTTCGCCATTTTTTATGCCCCCAAAATATGTTTGTCAGAAATTGTAAAATGTGAAGTACGCGCCTTGATTAACCATTTGCCGTCAATTTTGGCGTAGGTGTCTTCATACCAGATAAAATTATCGCTGATGAATTCTTTTCCGTCTTCTTCGGTAACCAGCGCGGCGCGACAATACAAAATTCCTGTTGCCGTGTCTCCGTCCACTTTGATAACGTGTTGCCCGTTCATATGGTGCGAACGTTTTACCGACGCCGTGAATTGACTAAAAATTTTTTCCAATTCTTCCACGCCGTGAATATCAAACACCAAATTTTCGCCCATGTAAACTTTAACCTGAGTGTCTTTTGTAAAAAGTGCCATTTGTGCAGGGACGTTAATTTCTAAATTTGAAAATGTGCCTGCCAATTCTTGAATTTCGATTTTTGCTTGCATTTCTTCTAAAGTCATTTTTGAAACCTCCAATTATTTCATTAATCCCAAAGACTGCAAAAATTTTGTAGTAGGTAGATCGGTGTACTAACCACTAATCACTACCACACTACAAAGAAAGTTTTCTTAACCAGTTTGAAACTTCGGAATCAGTTTTTGAGCGATTTTTTTGTGCGACAGAGCCGAGAATTGAAAAGCCCTGTAACTGTTTTGAATTTGGACAAGTCAACGCAATTCTTTGATTGACGCCTGAAAGACCGCTGCCGCCGTGCGTTACGAACGGAATAATTGTTTTGCCGCTAAAATCGTAACTTTCAAGGAAAGTATAAACCGCCATTGGATAATCTCCCCACCAAATCGGCGCACCAATAAAAATTGTGTCGTACTGTGCGAAATTTTTTACACTCGTTGAAAGTTCGGGGCGCGCTTTTTCAGCTTTTTCACGGCTTGCGATTTTTGTACATTCATCATAATCGACGGGGTAATTTTTCACGGTTTTTATTTCAAATAAATCTGCGCCGGTTTTCTGCGCTATCATCTCGGCAACTATTGCAGTATTTCCCTTCGTGATATTTCCAAGTCCGTATTCGTTGCCGATTCTTGAAAAATATGCAACTAAAATTTTTCCTTGTGCAGATGCCGCACTTTGTCCAAACGTGAAAATCATTCCCATAACCGCCAATAACGCTATAATTTTTTTCAAAATATTAACCTCCTAAAGACTGTTGGTATAATCTTGAGTATTTAATTTTTTCTATTTAAATTTACTTTTCTTTGTCCGAAGCCACAAAGGAGCAACGCTCCTACTCGTCGCTTTGCAAGTACCAAAAGAAAAGTGCTTTAATGAATCCGCAAAGCTGCTACCAGACTACCCAACTATCTACTAACAACTACACCGCCGCACTTTGCGGATTTTTTGATTTTTTCAACAGCAACTAGGGCGTGTTGAATAATTAATTCAACTGCAGATGATTGACAAACTAAATTTTGCTGAATGAGAGCGAAGTACTAAGATGCCGCGCAGGACGCGCGGCGCGGGCGGTGCGTTTTTTTCGCGGACGAAAAAACAGCACCGCAAAAAAGCCCTTTCTTTTGTTACTTTTCTTTGGGCTAGCAAAGAAAAGTAAGTTTAAATAGAAAAATCTGCACATAGATTTAATCTTAAAAAATAGAATTCTTCAACACGCCCTAGCCTAAAGAAAAAGTACCAAAAAGAAAGGAGCTCTGCCAGCAAATGCTCTTATTCATCGCATTTGCAAGGTTTTTCGCGTTAGGCGAGGTAACAGGTCAGCAATACAGCCGCGTTCCACCTTTTACACCACTTTTAATAACAGGCAAAAACAGAGACGGGCCGGGGCGCGGGTAATCTTGCTAAAAGACATTTGCTGAAGGTTAAGTAATTCCAACTTTCAAATTTTTTTAGTTTGATTATTCAACACGCACCAACTCAAAGAAAGAAAAATCGTAGAAAAAATTGCACAGGTTTCAATAAAATTTTTTACTACACAACTACCGCACTACCGCACTACCACACTACACCACTATCACACTACTTTTGGTTGACGATTTTTGTTAAGTTTGATAAAATTTCTGAAAAAATTAGGAGCGTGAATAATTTGGACAAAAAACAAATTGAAAAACTTGTAGCAGAAAAAGTTGACGCCGCACTCAAGGCAAATGATACTCCAAAAAAATTTTTCATCACTGAAAACGGGCGCGGCGTAGTTGACGGCGGCGACCTTTATAACGCCGTTTTATCTGAAGTTTTAAGCGTCGTAAAAACTGCGCTGGTTGATATTATTGCTGAAGTTCATGCCAACGTTTCTGCTGAAAAAGCGGCTGAAAAAACTATAAAAAAATCTGCAGAAAAAGTTGAAGAACCTGCTACAAAAACTGCCAAAAAATAATTTATCATTCATAAAAAACAAAGCCGTCCAATTTGGACGGCTTTGTTTTTTATGAATTAAATTTAATCGGCAACTTCAGCATTACTTTCATTTTCTTCATCAAGAGAAATAATTGTCGGGTCTGCGCCGTCATTGATACATGCTTCAGTAACAATAACTTTGCGCGGCTTGTCAGATTTCGGAATGTCAAACATAACGTCTAACATTGTATCTTCAATAATGCCTTTGAGCGAACGTGCGCCGGTCTTGCGTTCGATAGCTTTTTTTGCTACGGCTAAAAGTGCTGCCTCTTCAAATTCAAGTTGCACTTTGTCCATTTCCAAAAGTTTTTGGTACTGTTTGACAGGCGCATTTTTTGGCTCGGTTAAAATTCTAAGTAAAGCATTTTCGTCCAAAGTTTCAAGCGTACAAATTACCGGCAGACGCCCAATAATTTCGGGAATAATGCCGTATTTCATTAAATCTTCAGGGCGCACTTGATGAATCAGTTCATTAAATTTTGCGTCAGTATCTTCTTTAGGCGGAATATCTGCGCCGAAACCCAAATTTGATTCGCCCTTGCGAATACGTTGAGCAACAATTTTATCAATACCGACGAACGCGCCGCCGACTATAAATAAAATATTGCGCGTGTCAACTTTAATGGTCGGTGCTTCAGGGTGCTTGCGTTGTCCGCGTGCAGTAAATTCTACAACGCTGCCTTCCAACATTTTCAAAAGTCCCTGTTGAACGCCTTCATGTCCCGGATCTGCTGTAATTGAATTATTTTCGCCGGATTTGCGGGCAATTTTATCAAATTCATCAAGATAAATAATGCCGTGTTCAGTTTTCTCAATATCCTGCCCCGCCGCGTAGTACAAATTTCTGACAGCAACTTCAACGTCCGCGCCGACAAATCCCGCCTCTGTCAAACTTGAGGCATCAGTAACTGCAAATGGAATGTCCAACAATTTTGATAAATGACTCAACAGCGCAGTTTTTCCGCAACCTGTAGGACCTAAAATAATGACGTTCGATTTGTCAATTTCGTCGTCCATTCCTGCGTGTTCCAAGCCGTATTTCATACGCTTGTAGTGATTGTACACTGCAACCGACAAAATTTTTTTTGCGCGTTCCTGCTTGATAATAAATTCGTCAAGATATTCTTTGATAACGTGCGGTTTATTTTTCTCCAAAAGTTCGCCCAACGTATCCGCAAAAGTTTTTTTCTGCGAATGGATTTTTGCGTGTTCATCTTCCATGATATAGCCGTAAAGTTCTTTGATACAATGTTTGCAGACGCCGAAACCTATATTTGGCTCTAAAATCGGCGCGTCTGAACGTTCTTTTATCTTAACAACTCGTCCGCATAAGCTGCAACGAAAACTATCTACATTCATTTATAATGGTCTCCTTCAAATTTTTAAATAAAAATCTTGCCAATATTTTCGACAACGTGTATAATACACCTTGCGCTATTTGTGCGTCAACTTTTTTGAAATTTTGCAATAGAGGTGTTTACTTTGAAAGATAAAATTCATCCTCAATTTTTTGAAGCAACTGTAATTTGCGGTTGCGGCAACACTTTTAAAACCGGTTCTACCAAAAAAGAATTGCGCGTTGACGTTTGCTCAAAATGTCATCCGTTCTTTACAGGTCGTCAACGTGATGTTAAAGCCGGCGGTCGTATCGAGAAATTTAACAAACGCTACAATAAGGGTTAAGATATTAACCGCTAGAGATCGAAAATTTTATTTTCGGTCTCTTTTTTTATTGCAATTTTTTATTTTGAAAATTACTTTTTCTTTAAACGTCAAAAAATTATTTTGTCAACTCGAAATTTTATCAGTTAGTGTGTTTTGAAAAAATCATTTAAAAAATTTTTCTATGTTCAGATTTTTTTATTAGTGCGTATTGGTAAATTGTTTTCTTGGTAAAATTTTTTATATTGAAGTTTAATTTTCTTTGCTAGGGCGTGTTGAAAAATTGATTGAAAATGCTGACGAATTATTTTTTGTTCGATGATAGCGAAAAACTAAGATGCCGCACAGGACGTG
>CAJOGS010000080.1 GCA_905234045.1 uncultured Selenomonadaceae bacterium
GGCAAGGCTGAAATTTCCGATGAACTTTTGGAAGAAGTTTTATATTTGGTTGAATATCCTACAGCTTTAAGCGGCGATTTTGAAACTAAATATTTGAACCTTCCGCCGGAAGCGGTTATAACGCCGATGCGCGACCATCAAAGATATTTTCCGGTTAAAACTGCCGACGGAAAATTAATGCCGATTTTCATCACGGTAAGAAATGGTGGCAGTGATTATCTTGAAGTTGTTCAGCACGGCAACGAAAGAGTTTTGAAAGCCCGCCTTGAAGACGCGCAATTTTTCTTCAATGAAGACAGAAAGAAAACGCTTGAACAGCACCGCGATAAACTTAAAACGGTTGTATTTCAAGAAGGTCTCGGCTCGGTTTATGAAAAAACTGAACGCCTTATAAAAATTTCAGAAAAAATTTGCGATATTCTCGGCGATAAAATTTCTAATACCGATAAACAAAATGTACTTCGTGCCGCCAAACTTTCAAAGGCGGATTTGGTAACGGGAATGGTTACGGAATTTACCGAACTGCAAGGAATTATGGGACGTGAATACGCAAAACTTGACGGCGAAAATATCGAAGTTGCAACGGCGATTGACGAACATTATAAACCGCGTTTTGCCGGCGATTCTCAACCGCAAACAACCGCAGGCAGAATTTTAAGTCTTGCAGATAAAATTGATAATCTTGTAGCGACTTTCAGCAGAGGTTTAATTCCTACAGGTTCACAAGATCCATTTGCATTGCGTCGCCAAGCGTTGGGCGTTGTAAATATGCTGACAGAGGCACATTGGGCAATTTCTATTTCTGAAATTGTTGAATTGGAAATGGATTTGTTGAAAATTACCGACAGCGTCGGACGTGAAAAACTTCAAAACGACGTTGCCGAATTTATGAAATTGCGCGTTAAAAATTTCCTGTCAAATTCCGCGCGTTATGATGTTGTCGATTCAGTAATTGACAGCGTTGACGATATTTACAGCTTAAATTTGAAAGTTGCGGCAGTCAATCAATTTTTGCAGGCTCCCGACGCCGTGAAAAATATTCAATCTTTCGTGCGCGTTTCCAATCTTGCGAAAAAAGCCGCTTCAGCCGATATTAACGAAAATTTGATAAAACTTGACGCAGAACAGAAATTATATCAGGCGTTCAATGCCGTTAAAGTTGTTGCAGGTGAACTTGTAACCAAAAAAGATTTCAACGGCGCACTTGACGCACTGAAAAAACTTTCCGCGCCGATTGATTTATTTTTCGATTCGGTTATGGTTATGGACGAAAATTTGGAAATCAGAAATAACCGCCTTGCACTTTTAAAATCTGTAGATAATCTTTTCGCCGAAATTGCCGACTTCAGCAAGATTGTAATTTAGTTTGGGGGCGTGAAAATGGATCCGCTTGTTTCGATTGTCATTCCGGTTTATAACGGCGCAAATTATATGCGCGAGGCGATAGACAGCGCGTTGGCTCAAACTTATTCCAACATTGAAGTTATAGTTGTAAATGACGGCTCTAATGATGACGGAGCTACCAAAAAAATTGCAAAGTCTTACGGCGATAAAATTCGTTACTTTGAAAAGAAAAATGGCGGCGTTTCAACCGCGCTGAATTTTGGAATACAAAAAATGCGCGGACAATATTTTTCATGGCTTTCTCATGATGATTTATATTTTCCAAACAAAGTTCAAACAGAAATTGACGCACTGCGAAAAGCCGGCGATATGTCTAAGATTGTTTACAGCAACTGGGCAAGTATGGTTATGCCTGCCAGAACTGTTACAGAATACAACGGAACCAGACCTTACAGGCAGGAATTTTTGGAAACGGGAGCATTCACAACGATTTTTCAATTTATCAGCGGTTGCTCCCTGTTAATTCCCAAAATTTATTTTGACGCTTATGGCGGATTTGATACTAAATATCGTGCAGTTCAAGATTATAAAAAATGGTTTGAAATGTTTCGCGGCAAGCGGTTAATCTATCTTCGTGATACGCTGATTATTTCGCGCAGTCATCCTCAACAGACCGGCAAGACTTACAGTAAAGTTGCTGAAGAGGAACGCTGGCTTTATAAATGGCTTGTGCAAAGTTTTGATTCCGATGATATTGTCGGCAGCGGCTTGAAAGATATGTATCACTTTTACAGCGCAGTTTTTACCAAATTTTTAGTCATGTCTTTCGCTGATGTATATCTCTATGCTTTTCAAAAATTAAAGGAATTGCCGGAAACTCCCGATACTGACGAAAAAATTAATCAGTTGATAAATTTTTTGAATAAAGATGAATGCGACACTTATTTTTTGAAAGAACATCAAACACTGATAAAAGAAGCGTTGGCTCTTCGTGGAATTTCTTTAGAAAAAGAAAATTTATTTATTCCGGCTAATCAAATTTCAACAATAAAATCTGATAAAAAAATTCGCGTGTTCGATATTCTTTCATTAATGCAGGCGTTAATTGATGCGCCGGTAAGAAAATCAATAATAAATAACGTTGAATTTACCGGAAGGCGGTAACAACTTTGAGTATTTTTAAAGATAAAACTTTAATGATAACCGGCGGTACCGGCTCTTTCGGCAATGCTGTTTTAAATCGTTTTTTAGATTCAGATATTGGCGAGATTCGTATTTTTTCACGTGACGAAAAAAAGCAGGACGATATGCGCCGCAAATACCAAAATGATAAAATTCAGTTTCACATTGGCGATGTCAGAGATTTTCGCAGTATAAAAAATGCAATGTACGATGTGGATTATGTTTTTCATGCGGCGGCACTAAAACAAGTTCCCTCGTGCGAATTTTTCCCGCTTGAAGCAGTCAAAACCAATGTTATCGGTACTGACAATGTTTTAACGGCGGCGATTGAATCGGGAGTCAAAAAAATTGTTTGCCTTTCGACCGACAAGGCGGCTTATCCGATTAACGCAATGGGAATTTCTAAGGCTATGATGGAAAGAGTTATAATCGCAAAGTCTCGAACTGTTAAATCTGATAAAACGGCTATTTGTTGCACGCGCTATGGAAATGTTATGTGTTCGCGTGGAAGTGTTATTCCGCTTTTCATCAGTCAAATTCAAAACAATCAGCCGCTGACAATTACAAATCCGAATATGACAAGATTTTTAATGAATTTAAATGAGGCTGTGGATTTAGTTTTATTTGCTTTTCAAAACGGAAATACCGGCGATTTATTTATTCAGAAGTCGTCTGCTTGTACGATTGGAACTTTGGCGGCGGCGGTAAAAGCATTATTTAATCCCGATGCCGAAATTAAAAAAATTGGTATTCGGCACGGTGAAAAAATGTTTGAAACGCTGATGACTTCCGAAGAAAAAATTAAATCTGAAGATATGGGAAATTATTTCAGAATACCTGTTGATTCAAGAAATTTGAATTACGAAAAATATTTTTCAACAGGCGATGATGAAGTGGTTGAAATTGAACCGTACACTTCAAGCAATACGGAACAATTAGACGTTGAAGGAGTCAAGAAAAAATTACTCGGCGTCGATTATGTTCAAGAATGTCTTGCTGAATCCAAAAATTGGAGGCGGTAATTTATGAAAATCTTGATAACCGGCGCGGGCGGTTTTATAGGAAAAAATCTTGTTGCCACTTTAAAAACTGTCAGCGAAAATGAAATTTTTGAATGTCACAATTCAACGCCGCTTGAGCAACTGAAAAAATTTTGCGCCGAATGTGAATTTGTCTTTCATTTAGCCGGCGTCAATCGTCCGCAAACTGCCGACGAATTTATTTCAGGCAATGAAAAATTTACTGAAACACTGGCAGATTTTTTAACTGTTGCCGATAATAATTGTCCTGTTGTTTTCACTTCTTCGATACAGGCAACTTTAGATAATCCGTATGGCAAAAGTAAAAAAGCCGCCGAAGATATTTTAATGCGACGCGGCAATTCTAAAATTTACAGACTTCCAAACGTTTTTGGTAAATGGTGCCGTCCAAATTATAATAGTGCGATTGCAACTTTTTGTCATAACACTGCATGCGGGATTGAAATTTCTGTAAATGATCCCGCAAGAGAAATGAATTTAGTTTACATTGATGATTTAATTGAAGAATTTTTGAACGCTTTAAACGGCAAGGAAAACAGAAACGGCGATTTTTGCGCTGTTCCGATAACTTATAAACGCACATTGCAAGAAATTGCCGATATAATTCAAAAATTCCCCAAATGTCGCCAAAATTTATCTTTACCGAATCAAACTGACGAACTTACAAAAAAATTGTACAGTACATATTTAAGCTATTTGCCAAAAAATAATTTCTGTTACGATTTAACAATGCACAAGGATAATCGCGGAAGTTTTTCGGAATTTATCCGCACGAACGGGCAGGGACAATTTTCAGTAAATATCGTGAAACCACACATTACTAAAGGAAATCATTGGCATCACTCAAAGCACGAAAAATTTCTTGTCATACTCGGTGAAGGGATTATTAAACTGCGCCAAATTTTTTCCGATGAAATTTTAGAATACAGAGTTTCAGGCGAAAAGCACGAAGTTATAGAAATTCCGCCCGGTTACACTCACAGTATCGAAAATACCGGCGAAAATGATATGGCTGTGATTATTTGGGCAAATGAAAATTTTAATCCAGAAATTCCCGACACTTATTTTTTGGCGGTGAATCAAATTGAGTAAATTGAAATTAATGACGATTTTGGGCACGCGCCCTGAAATTATTCGGCTGGCTGAAACTATAAAATGTTGTGACAAATATTTTAATCATATTCTGGTTCACACAGGGCAAAATTACGATTACACTTTGAATCAGATTTTTTTTGATGAGTTGGAATTGCGCCCGCCAAACTTTTATTTAAATTGTGCCGGTGAAAATCTTGGGCAGACAATGGGCAACATAATTGCAAAAAGTTATGAAGTCATGCGCACTGAAAAGCCGGACGCAGTTTTAATTTTGGGCGATACAAATTCTGCGTTGTCTGCAATTTCGGCTAAACGTTTAAAAATTCCAATTTTTCATATGGAGGCGGGAAATCGCTGTTGGGATTGGAATGTTCCCGAAATGATTAACCGCAAAATTGTAGATCACATTTCAGATATAAATTTACCTTATACCGAACATTCGCGCAGGTATCTTTTATCTGAAGGGCTTGACGGCAAAAATATTTTCGTTACAGGTTCGCCGATGAAAGAAATTTTTGTCAAATATCGTGAAAAAATTAATGCAAGTCAAGTTTTGGAAAAATTAAATCTTACGCCGAAAAAATATTTTTTGCTGTCGTCACATCGCGAAGAAAATATCGACAATGAAAAAAATTTTATGTCGCTGATGAATTCAATCAACAACATTGCGGAAAAATACCAAATGCCGATAATTTATTCAACGCATCCACGCAGTAAAAAATTTATTGAAAAACGAAATTTTAAATTTCATCCGCTTGTTAAAAGTTTGCAACCTTTCGGCTTTTTAGATTATAACAAGTTACAGCTGGAGGCGTACTGCGTCTTGTCAGACAGCGGTACACTTTCAGAAGAAAGTGCAATGTTGAATTTTCCTGCCGTGTTAATCCGAACTTCGACGGAACGCCCTGAAGTTTTCGACAAAGGTACAATGATTTTAGGCGGAATAACTGAAACAGAAATTTTTCAAGCCGTCGAAATGGCGGTTAATATGCAAGAAAATAACGAAAAAGTTTTTGAATCCGAAAATTACAATGATGATAACGTTTCAGTAAAAGTTGTTAAAATAATCCAAAGCTATACTGATGTTATAAATCGAACAATTTGGCGTTGCGACTGCTAATATAAAGGCGTAAAAAAAACTTTGCAGGAACTTTAGCGGCATTGTCGAATTGAAAAGTTAAAGAAAACGTGGGAGACTGAAAAGGAAGATATACATGAGTACAAACACAACTCCATATATCGGAGAAAACTCTCCACTTAACAAAATAACGGCTTTTTTCAGCGCGTTGCAAAGTTCAGCGGAGGAATATCTTTTTGTCGTCGATTTAAATTCCAAAATGATTTTGCTGTCCGACAATTTCATGAAGGATTTCGATTTTCCCTCGAATATGGTTGACGACCTCGACAATCTACTTATGCCGTTTATATACCACGAAGACCGCGAAATTTTTGAAGAGGCAATGAGAAATGTTTGGACAGAAGACAAGGGGAAAACTGTCAAATGCGAATTTCGTCTCTTGCACAGTAACGGCGATTATGGCTGGGTTAATCTTAGTATAACAGTCGGCGGCGACGAATTTAAAGACCAGCCTGAATTTATGTGCGGCGTCATTAAAAGACTTGACAAAATTGCAAAGGCGGACTATGTTACGGGACTTTTGCGCCGCAGTGTCTTTTACAATGATTTAACTGATGAATTGGAAAAACCAAACGCGCACGGCGCAGTAATTGTAATTACGCTTGATAATTTCAATGTCATTACCGAGACTTACGGACACAAATTCGGCGACGGCGCACTTCGTCAAATTGCACAAAATATTACAAATGTTTTGCCGCCTGATATTCGTTTGTATAAATTGGACGGCTACAGTTTCGGTCTTTTTATGCCGGACGCAATGCCTGAAGAAATTGAAATTATTTTCGCAAGCGTTCAACTTTGTATGCGTGAAATTCGTAACGTTGAAGATACAATTTATTGTACGGCGTCGGCAGGCGCGGCATTCTATCCAAACGACGCAAACGACGTTACAACTTTAATGCGTTATGCTGAAGTTGCGCTTGAAATTGCACGCCAAAAAGGACGCGACCAAATTACTTTCTTTGAAAAAGAAACTTACGACCGCTGGCGTTATGATATTGGTATGCAGAACACAATGCAAAACTGTATTGCGCGTGGTTGCGAAGATTTCTTCTTGTGCTATCAGCCGCAAGTTGACGCCAAAGACGGCAGACTCTTAGGCGCGGAGGCTCTTTTGCGCTGGTATGATGACGACGGCAGCGTTGTTGCGCCAATGCAATTTATACCGATGCTTGAAAAATCCAGAATGATTATCCCTGTCGGGCACTGGATTATTGAAAATGCCGTAATTATGGCGAAAAAGTGGCAACAGTATATGCCCGATTTCCAAATGAGTATAAATATTTCGCTTTATCAACTCGAAGAAAGAATGTTTTACCCGTTTGTTGAAGATTGCATTGAACGTCATCAGATTGATCCGCACACGATAACTTTTGAACTGACTGAAACTCAAAATGTTTATGACTGGGAATTTGTCAACAAGCAATTTTCCGCCTTCCATGATCTGGGTATTCAAATTGCAATGGACGACTTCGGTAGCGGTTATTCAAATTTGGCGTTCTTGAAAAATTTCAGATGCAATATTATAAAAATCGACCGCGCATTTATTGAAGACATTTTGACAAGTAATTTTGACCAAAATTTGATTCGTTATGTAACTATGCTTTGCCATTCAATCGGCATGCAGGTTGTTATTGAGGGCGTCGAAGACGAGGCTACTTATAAATTCCTGCGTGACGAATGTAAAGTTGATCAAATTCAAGGTTTCTATTTCGGTTATCCTGAAATGGAAGATGTTTTTGTAAAGCGTTTTAAAAAATAATTTGACAAAATTTTTTCTAAGTGTTAGTATAAGCGGCGTTATAGGGGTATCGCCAAGTTGGTAAGGCACCAGATTCTGAATCTGGCATTTCGTAGCTACCCCTGCCAATTTGAAATTAATAAATGTTGAAATAGCAAAAATCGTCGGCAGTGTGAAATTGTCGGCGATTTTTGTATATAGGGAGTTTTGAAAATTTAATTGGAGAAAATTTTTTAGTGGCTGTTGGTAAATTATTTTTTTTAGATTTTTTTTATTAAATGTACTTTTTCTTTGCTCGCCCTGCGCGGTTTACGCAGTAAAGCGTGCTCTTTAGCTGAAAAAGTACCAAAAAGAAAAGGCTTTTTGCGGTCATCCGTGACTGCCGTTTCCTATTACCGCAAACGTTACACAATTTTTGACTTTACCAACAGCCCCTAATACGGCATTTCTTTTCTTTTTGAAAAAAGCAAAGAAACGCCTGGCAAAGAAAAGAAAAACTTATTCCGCCAGAATTTCAATCCTTGAATCAGTTGCGGCGGCGCGCGTCCGTGCGCTCCGGGTTGCACTCCTTGCGAACGTTGCACCTAATCCTTAATTCCCAATTTCTATTGCCTAAAGGAGGATTTAAAATTTGGAACTTGAAAAAATTTTAATTGAAGCGGTAAATTTAAAGGCGTCAGACATTCATTTTACAGTTGGGCAAAAAATTTTTATTCGCAGTGCGGGAGAACTGTTGCAATTCGGAGAAATTTTAACTGCAACTGATTTAGAAAAAATTTTGGTTGAACTGGTACCGCCGCGCCTTGCTGACGAACTGAATAAAAATTTGTCGGTAGATTTTTCCTACAAAAAATTTTCGCGCAGATTCAGAATTAATGTTTACTATCAAAGAAATTTTCCCGCCGTTGCAATTCGATTAATCGCAGAAAAAATCCCAACGCTTGAAGAAATTGGCGCGCCTAAAGTTTTGAAAAAATTTTTAACTGCAACGCAAGGATTAATTTTAGTGACGGGGCGCACAGGTTCAGGAAAATCTACAACTATTGCCGCGTTTTTAAATGAACTGTGCAAAGTTCGCCCGTGCCATTTGTTGACGCTTGAAGACCCGATTGAATTTGAATACGACGCGGAAAAATCTTTTGTCAGTCAAAGAGAATTTGGACAAGATTTTTTGAACTTCGCAGACGCGGTAAAAGTAGCCCTGCGCGAAATGCCGGACGTTTTATTAGTCGGCGAAATAAGAGACGCGGCGACAATGCACGCGGCGTTGGAGGCGTCGGCGGCAGGCGTGTTAGTTTTGGCGACTTTGCACACAAAATCAGCGGCTGAAACTGCAATGCGCGTTGAAACAATGTTTCCGTTGGTGCAACGCGACGCAATCAGAGATTTATTCGCAGATGAATTTACAGCGATAATTTCCCAGCAACTTTTGAAAACTTCAAACGGCGTAAAATGCGCGGCAGAAGTTTTAGTTGGAAATCCTGCGGCGCGTTCACTGATTCGGCAAGGCAAATATATTCAGTTGCCAAATGTAATGATGAGCAACGCGGCGGCGGGTATGCAGACAATGGACGCGGCTTTAAAGGGGCTGGGGATTAGAGGATAGGGACCAGAGAGTTTTGAATAATTATTTTAACTGCTGATGATTAACGAACTATTACGCAGACTAAGCACGAAGAACTAAGATGCCGCGCTAAAAGCGTCTTTCTTGCAAAGGCGACGAGTAATTTTGTCAAGACAAAGAAAAAGTACTTTAAATTAAAATAAATTTGAAAATAGAATCAATAAACCACACCTAATAAAAAAATTTTATATAAAAAATAAAATCTAATCGGGAGATAAAAACTTGAAAAAATTTCGATACAAAGGCTACGATGAAAATTCTGTCGTACAAGTCGGAACGCTTGAGGCGGAAACTTATTCAGAGGCTTATGCAGTTTTGCAATATCAAGGCGTTAAGGTTGTCAGCCTTGAAAAAGAGCGCGTCAATGTTGTAAAATTGTTGCAGGATTATTATTTGAAATACAAATTGGGCGGGCGTTGGACTTCGGTATTTTTTAGAGAATTGAGCGTAATGCTCGGCGTTATGACTTTGCACGATTCACTAAAAAATTTAGCGCGTGCGGCTGAAGGTCACATTTCAGAAAAAATTTTGCAAGAATTGGTTGAAACGGTTGAAGGCGGCGAAACATTCAGCGCGGCACTTCGACGCTACGAAATAATTTTTGGCGCGGATTCAATTCAATCAGTAGAAATCGGCGAAACAAGCGGCAGACTTCAAGAAGTTACAACGCGCCTTTCAAATCAACTTGAAAGAAATTACGCCACTAACAGAAAAGTTCGCTCGGCAATGTATTATCCATTGGTAGTTTTCGGCGCGGCGATTGTGGCGGCGGTTGTTATGATAAATATAACTTTGCCGGTCTTTGAATCGTTCTACGGTTCGCAAGGGCAAAAATTGCCGCTGATAACCACAATTTTTTTGGCGGGCGGCAGATTTTTATCCGCGCATTTATTTTTAATTTCTGTTATAATTGCGATCGGAATAATTTTTTTTATGGTTATTTACCGAGAAATTGAAAATTTCAAATTTTTTTGCGACAGCCTGAAACTAAAAATAAAACTCCTGCGCGAAATTGAATTGAGAAATTTATTCAGCAGATTGGGATTTTTACTTGAAAGCGGCGTAACTTTGGACGAATCAATAAAATTAAGCGCGTCATCAAGCGGAAATTTAAAAATGCAGAGACTGCTTGAAAAAATAAAAAATTCCATTGAGGCGGGCGAAAAATTCGGCGTAACTTTAAAGCGCGTGTTGAAAGATTTTTCGCCGCTGTATTTAGGTTTAATCGTGTCAGGCGAAGAAAGCGGCAATGTCGTTGAAATGTTGCGGCAATGTGAATCAATGGCGGATTTTGAAATTGATGAAACTTTGCGGGCATTACCTGCAAAGGCTGAAGTTTACGGCACATT
>CAJOGS010000081.1 GCA_905234045.1 uncultured Selenomonadaceae bacterium
GAGAGTCTGTTAAATCTGTCGGATATCTTTTTCGTTTTAAATAATCATGTTTCATAGTTTCAGTCTACCATTTTTTCTCTGTGAAAACAACTTCTAAATGTTTTACTTTCTGCTCAAGATGCAGGCAACGAGTATATCAGCTACTTCAAACTTTATCGCTTACTCGGCGGCGGCGAAATGCTTTTTAAAAATGCTACCAAAATGCATAAAGCTATTGACAAGGCACTCTGGAAACTTCGTTGCACCGATTTAACTATTGCTATGACTGATATTGTCGGTAAGCGTAAAAAATACGCCGCTAAGTGCAATGCTCCATACAACAATCCTCAAGATAAAAAAGATATTACTTTTCGTGGCGTTTTACTTCCTAATGAAGTTGTTACCGTAAATATTAACGGCAAACCTTCCGAAAGTGTTATTCACTTCTTGGGTAAATCTGTGGTTCTTCGTGTCGCCGATTTGAAAGATCAGATCGCACGTGCCAGTTTGACTTTACTCTCAATTCCCATTCGTACTACAGAAAACACTTTGACTTTAATCGGTTATCTGCTTGAACGCATTTTAAAAATCAAAGGTAGCAATGATGAAAACAAAAAACACGTCACTCGCCTTGATAACTCCATTTCTTTTAATACTCTTTTCAGAGAATGTGGCATTCCCTCTGACACAAAGAAACAACGCTGGGACGCTCGTAACAACGTTTCTAAAATTTTAGATTTTTTCAAGGAGCAAGGTTTTATCGACAACTACGCGATTTCCAAAAATCTTGACGGCGATTTCTCCATTAAAATTGTCTTCTAAAACGTCACTTCACGAGCTGAAAATGTTGCTTTTTATCATAGTAGACATAACTTTTTCAATATAAAAATACCTGAAAAAAAACTGAAAGAGCAATTGTCAACTACCAATGACAGGTAACCGCGCGGGATAAAAGGTCAAACTTTTTTGGCTCGTGAACCCGCATAAATACTGGAGTTATAAAAAGTCAAACTTTTTTCAAAATTTCCTATACACTATATATACTATATATACTTTATAGCAAGCGGCTTTTCTGACCGCTACGCTAGAAAAGTCTCGCTTGAGTTTAGTGGAGAAAACGGGAAAAACTGGCACGTGAAAATTTTCACATTTTCGCAATAAAGGATTTAGAGAAATGTACACGAATTTTGTTAGAAGAAAAAATTGTGTGAAGAGGAAAAAGATTGAAGATAAATAACCGAAGATATACGGGAAGTAAGTACAAGCTAATGAAGTGGATCAAAAATCTTATTTTGACTCACTGTCAGGAACATACAACATTTTTTGATGTTTTTGGAGGAACAGGAGTAGTGACGGCTGAAATGCTTGATGTAGTACAAAGCGCGATTATAAATGATTTTTTGTACTCGAATGAGGTATGTTATCAAGCGTTTTTTGGAAGTGGTGAGTATGACGGACAAAAATTGAAAAAGTTTGCGGATGAAGTGACAAGTACAGACAGAAAAACTTTGAGTGAAAATTATGTTTCGTTGAATTATGGTGACAAATATTTTGAAAATGAAGACGCTAAAATGATTGGTTTCATTCGTGAAAAAATTCAAAGAGAGTATGTGGCAAAAAAGATAAACAAAAGAGAGTTTGATATTTTGCTGGCGTCGCTTATATATTCGTTCGATAGGTGTGCAAATACAGTTGGTCATTACGATGCTTATATAAAAAAGCCTTGCCAATCACATTTTGTTTTTGAGTTAATTGAACCGATTACAAGCGGCGGAAAAGTTGAAATTTATAGGGAAGATGCAAATCAATTAGCGAGAAAAGTGTCAGCAGATATTGCATTCGTTGATCCACCATATAATAGCCGTCAATACTCCCGCTTTTACCACGTAATAGAAACGATTGTGAAATGGGACAAGCCAAAATTAAGCGGAACAGCAATGAAACCGCCGGTGGAAAATATGTCAGAATATAGCCGAGTCAATGCGCCGATTGTGTTTAACGATTTAATCCAAAATTTGAAAGTGCGGTATATAGTGACGACTTACAACAATACTTATGATTCCAAAAGTTCATCATCACGCAATAAAATAACCCTAGAGCAGATACAAGAAAGTCTTAACTCTAGGGGAAATACGAAGATATTTGAAAAAAGCCACAATAGATTTAATGCAGGGAAGACGGAAGAAACAAAACATAAAGAAATTCTTTTTATAACAGAGGTAGAAAAATGAAGAATGAAAAAATAGTACGCTCGCCATTTTTTTACGTTGGAGATAAATACCGACTTATGCCACAACTGCGGCAATTATTTCCGCGCCACATTTCAACTTACGTTGAGCCCTTTGCCGGAGGTGGAAGTTCCTTCATTAATACGCAGGCTGAAAGGTATATCGTGAATGACATCAATTTTTATGTAGTAGAGTTGCATCGAACGTTATCCTCATATGTTGGGAGGTCTGAGGAACTTTTTCAAAAACTGTATGACTTGATCAGTAAGTACGGGTTATCTTGTTCGTTTAAAGAGTCTTACGTTCCAGATGATTTAAAGAAAAAATATGTAAAGACGTACTACGCGCATTACAACAAGGAAGCCTATTTAAAACTTCGAGCAGATTTTAATGACAGTCACGATTTGTTGATTTTATATTTGCTCTTGATATACGGATTTAATCATATGATTAGATTTAACAGCACAGGAGATTTTAATTTGCCGGTCGGCAATGTGGATTTTAATAAAAATGTTTACATTGCGATATGCAATTATCTAAACTTTATGGAACGTAGCGATGTAATTTTCTACAATCTGGATTTTGCAAAATTTCTTGACCAGCTAAAACTTGATGAAAATTCTTACGTCTATTTCGATCAGCCTTACTTGATAAGTAATTCCGAGTACAATAAAAATTGGAATGAATCAGAAGAGCGGCGTTTATGTGAATGTTTAGACGAATTAAATAGAAAAGGTATTCGATTTGGGACAACAAATTTAGTTTCACATAAAGGCGTAAAAAATAATATTTTTCTTGAGTGGTCTGAAAAATATTTTAGCTATGACATAAGTAGCAATTATATCAGTTTCAATGATAATAGGATAAAAAAAGATTCAAGGGAGGTATTTGTAACAAATTATGGCAACACCAAAAGCAAAACCGCTGTCGTTTTCGACAACTATAAGAAACCCCGAAAGAATACCGAAATTTCTCAAATGTGTCTTGCCTTTTGAAGGAATGCGCTTGACTTCAGAAGTTATTCATAAGGTAGTAAAAAATTTAATCTTTGAAAAAGAGTATACAACGCTGTTTATACAGAGAACGCCGGATTTAAAACAAATAAAGGAAAGTTTTGACGATAAATTTACAGATGAACAGTTGGAACTCATTGTAAAAATGTCACCGCAAAGGCACAAGGAAAAAGGATTTGCTTACGGTTGGGATTCCAGATTCGACACTTGGTATAAAATGTTGAAAGAATTTGGATTTATCAAGTATGCAATGGATGAGCCGATTCAAATTACATCAACAGGGCATATGATAGTAGATGCGTATTTGGAAGAACCACGCAACGAGAGAAAAATTCAGACAGTATTTTTAAACGCGCTGATGAAATATCAAACAAATAATCCATTGCGTAGAAATTTGAATGAAAATGCGCCATTACCATTTCTTTTGCGTGTGATAAAGTACTTTCAAGAAGATAAAGCCGAAAATGGCGCGGGATTGTTTCGTGGCGAGTTACCTATTTTAATTTGTTGGCAAGACAATGACGCTCAAGCGGCGTATGAATACATAAAAAATATCCGAAAATTGGAAGGATTTAATTATTCAGAGGAATTTATTTACGAGCATTGCCTGTCTATTCTCAAAAGCGATAACAGAAATTATTTTAAAATGGAAAAAATTTGTAGAGAGTCAGTAGATGAGTATATTCGCAAAATGAGAATGACAGGATTATTGTCGTTGCGTGGCAACGGCAGATTTCTTGATATAAACAGTTTTGAGAAAGATTCTGTGGAATATGTAATCGAAAATTATTCAACTTATCCGAAATTTGCTACTGAAAATGACTATATCGAATATATGGGGACGATTGACAGCGAAATTGTCCAACTTGAAACTAAAGCGAAAACAGATTTTTCAGATGTTAGGAAAAAAACATTGTATCGTTATGCTGAAGAAATGCAAAAAGAATACGTTATCAAAGAATTGCTGACAGTCTGCAATCGCCGTGAAAGCACAGATAAAATTTTGAAGTACATAAACGCGCCGACAAGATTAGAATTTTTGGTAAGTATAGCCCTTGTTCAAAACTTTAAAGATTTAGATGTAAATCCAAACTACGCAGTAGATGATGAAGGCTTACCAACTTTTACAGCCGCTGGAGGTTATGCTGATATTGAATGTTACGATGCAGAATATGACAGTTATTTTGAAGTAACGCTGATGTG
The DNA here is from genome assembly GCA_905234045.1 of uncultured Selenomonadaceae bacterium. Lineage (GTDB taxonomy): Bacteria > Bacillota > Negativicutes > Selenomonadales > Selenomonadaceae > Quinella. Next base: position 4,424 of record CAJOGS010000081.1, read on the forward strand.
TGGCAGAGCGGATCAAGTCAACAATGAAATTATTCCGATAAGCCGACATTTGAGAGAAGCAAAGCAAAAACGTCGTCAAGAATCTTTTTCAGTGTTTGTTGCGCCAATAATACATCCCGATACCGTCGAGGCGGCAGAGTGGCAAAGTATGAAGTATAAAATAGATATTCTTACTTTCAACATTGACGAATTTATAGAAAAAATAACGGTTAATGACAAAGTTTGCCAGTTGTTAGTGTCTTGAAAAAAGAGTCGAAATTAATTTCTTCGGCAATCGGATTAATTTATCTTTTCGCAAAAATTTTAAAATATTGAAAGCCTTTGAAAATTTTTTTAAGCGTTTTTTCAATTTAGTCAAAATTTATTTGGAGTAATTTGTAAAAAACTCCATTTTATATCCGCTAAAAGTTGACATAATCTCCTACAAAATTATTTTACAGTGCCTTTTTAGGACATAAATTAATCTCAGGAATAATAGGACATCCGCCCAAACAAAATTTTCTCTTCTGACAATCCGAACACGAATTACGAAATTTATTGCGAAAATCTTCAAATATAGGACTATTCCAAGCCTCTTGAATACTGTATTTTTGTAAATCAACAGCCCATTTTTGATTTTGATTATCAAAACTGCACGGTAAAAGTTTTAAGTCAGGCGTAACATATGCTGACCATCTTGCCGCCTCACAAGTATCCAAACTTACTAAATCAATATTTCCCAGATTTTGTAAAAGTGCGGGAACTGTACAAGAATCAAAACCAATTTTATAATTTAATTTTTCAGAACCAACGTAACTTATAAACTCTTGAAAATTTCTATTATCTAATTTTACAATTTTTTTAGTTGAGCCTAAACCGACCGGTTTATGCAAAAGAAACACAATGGCATTTATTCCGATAGGAAAAGTTTTTTCTTTTAATCGCTCAAGAGCCTCTGAAATTGTATCGCTTTGCAAAACATAGTGAATATTTGTTTTAATACCGGCTTTAAGTAAATAATTAATGGCGTGTAGAGTATAGTCGCTTCTGTACCAACTTACCGCTACTGCTCCGCAATATTTTTTACAAGTACGCGCTAATTCTTCACTTAATCCAAAACCGGAAGTTGTAAAGTTGGGAACAATTTTATTACTTTGACAAATTTTAAGAATTTCTTCAAAATCTTCGTGTTGATCAGGATCGCCGCAACCTCCCAAAGCAAATTGAAAAGTTTTTCCATTACATTGTTCAGCAATATATGAAAAATCCTCCAATTTCATATTGGGGTTATCTGCGTGCAATCCGTTTTGATAACATTCAACATCCGACTTGATACAAAGTCCAGTTTTTCCGTGAATGCAATGTCCCATAATTCCAACATCAAGCAGTTCAGGAAATGATGCCATAAACGGATCTTCGCCTGTGTCTTTACCGTCTCTTATAATTCCACTACGAATGTAGTTTCCGTTTCTCTCGTCAAAACAAGAGATAAAATTTTTATCTTTTTTTACTCTCATAATTCAATATTCAAGAGAAGTTTCAATCTCAACAAAATTTTCATTTTCAAATTTTGATAAAATTTCCCAAAGTTCTTGATAAATACCGGCAAGACTATATTCGGCTTCCTCAAAATCTACATTTCCACTGTAAATATCAAAGCCGTTAGAAAGTTTGTCACGAACATTAGACTCATTTTCGTCCATCAAATAAATTTCCTCAATAGCTTCTTTAATTTTTTCATTGCTACTTTGGGGCGAAAGAATTTTTTCACCGAGAAAATTTTTTTCGACAAATTTTATAATAGCGTCTTTTTGAGCCTCTGTTAATTCCCCCTTACGAGCAATAATAAAACTGCTACTACTGGAATTTGTTACAAAATCAGTTCTGATTTTCATATAGTTTCCTCCTTCAAATTAACCTTCAAGTTCAGTATCAATTTGAGTAAAGTTTTTACTGTCGGCTTTTGCAAATTCTGTCCAAAAATCTTGAAATAAATCTGTCATTCCATAACCACTACTTTCAAAAACAACGTATCCTTGATAGATACTCTTTCCTTCACTTAATGCTTGGCGAACAGATTCTTCATCAAGCGATTCATTTTCAATTATTTCAGAAATTTCATCTTCTGTGTTATCAGGAGAAATAATTTTTTCGCCTAAAAATTCATTTTCAACAAATTTTATAATAGCGTCTTTTTGAGCTTCAGTTAATTCACTTTTGCGGGCAACAATAAAGCTACTGCTACTGGAATTCGTTACAAAATCAATTCGGACTTTCATAAAAAATTTCACTCCTTCACAAATAATCAATTCTTGTAAAAAAACGTTACACTAAAAAAATGTTTAATCGACCAATAATATAACATATCAAATTTCTTTTGTCATTTAAATGCACAAAAAATTGTGCGAATTTAGTGCAACGCGTTTTTTTGTTTTGTGTTAATATAAGCAAGCAAAGAAAATTTTGAATGTTCACTTACTCATTTTACTGACGTAAAATGAAAAAAAGGGGATTTTACGCAATTTACAGGCTAAAAATAAAAAGAAAAATAGCCAATCGCTAAAGCTCATTGAACCTGCGGTTGGCAGAAAAGAAGGGAGAAAAAAGAACTTGGCGATGTACCACTTTAGATTGAAAACGGACAAAAAGCCGGACGGAACAAGAATATCCCCCGTACAACACATAGATTACATACGCCACGAAGGCAAATATTTGGAAGAAAAGGAATGGGGAGAAAAAAATAAATTTGCTGGGGATTTGATAACATCGGCGGAAGTAAAAAATGCGTGTAAAGATTTAAAAACGTTACTTTACAAAACAGACAATTTTGGAGGAATCAGAAATACAGAGGAAGGAATAGAAGTAACAGAAAAAGCGTCAATGACGACAATAGCGATAGCATTAATGTTGGCAGAAGAAACGATGAATCATAAACCGTTGATAATTTCCAGCTCAAATGAATTTTTGAGAAAAGTAATAGATACGGCAATATTTGATAACCTTCCTATTTCGTTTGCAGACAAAAGAATGCAAAATGAATTTATAAAACAGAAGGAGATAAATGACATTGAAAGACGAAATTTTATCGCAAAAGGCGGAAAAATTTTTACAAAACGCCCAAATATACAGCCCATTACTCAAACATTTAAAACGCGAAAACTCAGCGATGTTACCAAAAGAGGAATTTGCTTGCAAAAATTGTCCGAACTCCCTGTGGTTCATACAGAATCAAAGTTATTGTCAGCTGATGAAACTCGTAAGTTGGACGACCTCGCAAAAAGAATTAATAACAATGTGCGATGGGATTTTTCAAACCAATTCTTAAATCTTGCAAAACAAACAGCGCAAGAAATATTGAAAAATATCGAAGAGAAATTAGATAACGTTTATGCAGAATCGCACGTTGAATACATAAACCGCGAAAAAGCATATGAGAAAAAAGGCGGTTGTATTTTCCATTCTCACCATTTGCCAAAATGGGCGAAGAATGACCCAAAAATATTTTTTAAAATGGCAGATAAGTATGAAAGCGTAGGAAATCGCCGCTATATGGAAATTG
>CAJOGS010000082.1 GCA_905234045.1 uncultured Selenomonadaceae bacterium
CTTGACGCAAGAGCGCGGATTTTCCCAACTGCCGCCCGCCATAAACAAATACAGGTCCCGTCATATCTCGAATTTGATCCAATTCTTCACTGCGTCCGATGAACATTTCAGGCGCAATAACTCCGCCTTGTGTATACGGCTGAACACGTGCGAAAGGTAACGCCGCCTGTAACATTTTTTTACCGCGTTGGGCGTCGTCAAAACGCGCCAAATATAACGCCATAACTTTATCAATCACAATAATATTTTTAAGATTGGCGTTGAGTTTCATAGACTTAGCCAACGCACGGCGCGCCGGTAAAGTCAGCGAAGTATTAATCAGGCAAATTGTACCGCGTGAAGTCGTCATATCGCCCAAAACTTGAGCGATATTGTCAAAAGTTCTGTTTGAACTCAAATAGATAATTTCCAGACCTTTTGAATAAATTTCCGTGCCGAAAACTGAAAACGGGTGCGGATAGCTGTCACGAACTTTGAACGGCTCGGAAAAAGTCACGGTGTAAGATTTTGCGTTGTTGGTATTTGTATTTTGCGCGGAAATTTTGCCGCCGCCGTAGCCCAAATGTTCCAAAATTAAAATTATCGCAGATTCAATGGCGGGATTTTGTCCCGAATTAATTTCTTTCCAGCCGCGCACATAGTCCAGCGCGTTTTGCGTTTCACGATTCAAGCGGTTGTTATGAATGTGCATACGCTGACGAAATGCGCCTTCAACTGAACCTTGAGCATTTAAAATCGCACGGAATAAAACTTCATATTCCGCCAAAAAATCTTCCAAAGTCGTCAAATTTGAGTCGGTAACGTCCAATTCTGTCAAAAGATTTCCGCCTTCGGTTTCAAGGCGATTCATATAATCTTCGGCAACAGTCAAATTCATTAAATCAATTTGGCGGCGAACGTTCGCAAGAATAGGATAGCGCGTTGCAAGCGTTTCGCCCTCTTCAAGCGTCTTTTCAAGTTTTTCTTCAAGTTCGCCAAGACGTTTTTTTAATGCATTCCTCTGCGGCAACGAAGTTTTATTAATCGACGTGTTGCAAGCATTTACAAAACGTTGAAAAATGCCGGCGTTCTTCGTTTCGCTGAAATGTTTTTTTGCGTCAACAATCGCATTAATATAGCTGTCGATTTTTTCTTGGTCGGTGATTCTGGAATAATTACGCGCCAATTCAAGATCATTCAAAAAGCCGCTGTAAATTCTGTCAATCTGTTTATCGACTTGCCGCTCAATGCCGTTAATTTTGCGTTTCATATCTTCATCAGAAACGCCGAGATTGAAATTTTTCTGCAAGTCCTGCAAAATTCCGCAGTCGTAATTTTTCAGCGCGGTTTCATAGGCGCGTTTTAAATTTTCATTGAAATTTTTGTCGCGCAGGTCTGATTCAAATTCAAAAAATCTGTCTTTCAATGAAAAATCGGCAACGCCAAAATTTTCTGTAACGGGAAAATTATTTGCAAGTTCGATATAATTTGCGCCCAAAAGACAATCTTTGTAAGACATTGAAATTTTTTCGCCGTTCAAACGCTTATTCAAATTTTCAGTAAAAGCGCGTAAAACATAAATGCCCAAATTTCCGCGCTTTTCGACGCGGGCAATTTGTTTTTTCAAGTCGTCCAAAATTTCCAATGCTTTATCTGCAGGCGCGTTTGTAGAATTTCCGCCGCCGGAACTTGCCAAAAGTTTTTTCGCTTGAATGTAATTTGTCAGCGCGGAAAGAATTTTTTTCATAACTTTTGTAACACGAGTTCTATTTGGACCTATAAAGCGTTCGTGTTCGCGGCGCACCAAAGTTACAACGGGATTGTCCCAAATTTCATCAAGATAATCGCCGATAATTTCGGCGTCAAACATTTCTTCATCAATAGTTGCCTTGCGATCTTCAACAACCGCACGCAAATTTGATTCACAGAAAGATTGACAGTAATTTATAATTTCGTCTTCAGAAAAATTTTCCACGTTCAAATATTTACGCGCCAAGCCGTTATTTTTCAGCAACTGTTGGATAACGTCACGGACGCGCCTATGATTTACATTTGAACGCAAAACGCTGTCGGCAAAATTTTCAGCCGCTTTCAACTGCGATTGCGCGGCTTTGAAATTGTCTTCGCAGTTCAAGCCGCTTTCAGAAAGACAATCTGCAAAGGCGCGGTGTGTCTTGTCAGTGAAATTGTTAAACAGACTGATTAAAATTTTGGCGGCGGGGCAAGATTTCAGCGCAGTATTAGATTTATCGTCGTTAATTTGATTCCAAAGTTTTTGAATTTGATAACTTGTCGGATTCGACGGAGCAAAGAAATTTTTAATTGTGGCGGCAAGATTCAAATAATCAAAGGTGTTGGCGATATTCGCTTTTGGAATTTCTGCGCCGCCCGTCCAAAAACTGAAAGTATCAAAATTTTGCAACTCGTTCAAAGTAATTGGATCGTCAAGGATAAAGCCGATTTCTTTTGTCAGTAAATCAGCCCAAATTTCGCCGTCTTCGTCTTCGCCGGAAAAATAATCTTTCAGCGCGTGAAGTGCCAACATTCCCCGTGCAAGTTCGCCAATTTTAAAAAGATTTGTAACGCCGCTTAAAATGTCGGCTTTAACTAAATCGTCTTCAGAAGTTTTTTCCTGCGGTTCCAAAATTTCAACTTCAGGCGCATTTTCAACTGCGGGAATATTTTCAACTGCAGGAAATTTTGGCGGCTCGTCTTCAAAAATTTCAGACGGTTCAATAATTTCTTCAGCTTCAACGGTCTCAAAATTTTCAGCAGGTTCAAAAATTTCAGTCGGCTCAAAAGTTTCAATTTCGTCATCTGTATCTTCGTCAGGCGAATCAATTTCAATTTCGTAAATGTCGGCAGTTTTAGACGCCTCAACCGTTTCAGGCACATTTTCAATTTCTTTGACGGGCGCAATAATTTTTTTCGGTTCATCTTTTACCGTCTTTTCCGTCGGCGAATTAACGGCATTTTTTTCATTCGTCGGCGGTAAGATAAAATTTTTAAAATCGCTCCAAAGTTCAAAATTAACCTGTTCGCCGTTCATATCAAAAAGCCCGTTCAATGTCATCATAAAAAACGGGACATTTTTAAATTTCACGGTGTCAAACATTTTCAGCCACGTAATATCTGATTCATCAATCGCAAAAATAACGACGGCGCGCAAATTATTTTCAATTTGATCTTCGACAATCATTTTAAATTGTGCGATAAATGACGCCCAATCTTCGCCGAGTAAAATCAACGAGAAAAATAAAATGTAATTGCCTTTAAATTCGGCGCGTGCCACAGGAATTAACGGCGTATATGAAACAGTAATTTTATTGTGATCTTTAAGGCGCGGCTCCAGAATCAGCATAACCGAAATTTGCAGCGCGGTAGTCATTGTGTCGAAATAACTCATTGACAAATTTGGCGGCGTGGTGTGCGTAAAACAACGGACGCACAAATCTAAACCAAATTCATTCAAGAAATAAAATTCGTAGCCGCGCCACGTGATTTTATCGACAATGCCCCAACTGAAAAGTTTTTCAAAAAGGCGCGGTACAAGCGCAATCAGTCTCTTTGAAATTTTTCCGGACACAAATAAATCTTCAGAATTTTTTACAAAGAAAATTCTGGTTTTAATGAGCATTTTGAAAAGCGGCAAAGGATCGACCGAATCAAAAAGCTGATGAATTTTGTTGTTAAAAGATTTTATTGCAATTTGTTTTTTTGAATTAGATTTTTGAATTGTGAAATTTTCGGAGTTCGCCAAAACAAGTTCCAAATTTGGTTTCAGTTTTTTAAATTTAATAAGTACCGCGTTAATTCTCTTTTTATTTGGAATGAATGGAATTTTTTTGTCAGTTTCGACAACGGGAATTTCAGCAGGCGGTTCTTCAAAAGTTTGGAAATGTATGAGTTTTGAAGTCAACGCCATTGCAATTAGCGGATTATCCGGAAAAGCATTTGTTACTGTCAGAAAATCTGTCGGTGAAAAGTTTTCAACATTTTCAATAATATTTTCAAGCATTACGAATCTTTCAGCCAATTTGTCAAATTGTTCTGATTCCAATTTTGCCGATTTATTTCTCAAATGTTCGGCTTGAAGTTTAACTTTTTTAACGGCATCGCAAATTGCGGGGTCGTCAGAATCAACTACCAGAGTTTCAATTTTCGACAGGACAGCATTAATTTCATCGCGTTTAGAATTTTGTTTTAACAGAGAAATATTTTTGTCAATCGTTTCAAGTCTTTTAGTAGCAGTAGATTTTTTGAGTTGTTCTACAGATGATAATTGTTGTTGAGCGTCCAATATTTGTGTCAAAAGTTGATGAACTTCTTCAGAATCTGCGTCAATAAAAAATCCTTGCTCAAGTGAATGAGAAACGGCAGTCAGAATCGGGCTTAATCGCCTTCGTGAATCGCACATTTGCCCAAATAAACTTTGCAGTTTATTAATGACGTCCGTGTTTAAATTTTCCACTAAAAATCCCTCCTTAAATTAAATGGTGATAAAGAATATTAAAGTATTAGACGCCAAAATAAAAAAATCCTGCCGCCTTTCTTTGTGTAGTTTGGTAGCAGTTAGCGATTAGCAGTTAGCTATTGGCTATCAGCTACCGCACTACCTAGTGCGTGTTGAAAAATACAAATTTTTTCTTTTTTTGAACGTACTTTCTTTTTTCCGAGAAAGTACCAAAGAAAAAGTGCTTTTAGAATGCCGCACGCCCTTAGTAGGTAAGCTCCTTGCGCGGTTGCGAAGCAAGCGTGCTCTCCTAAGGTCGCACGAACTTTACCGCACGCACTTAGTAAGTAATTTCCGTCCGCACTTTGCGGATTTTGAATTTTTCAACACACCCTAGAGGCTGTTAAGGCGTATTGAAAAAGTCTGTTATCAATTTTTTGGTTGAAAGTTTTTATATTTTGAACGTACTTTTTCTTTGTTGCGTCAAAGAGCAAACGCTCCTACTCGTCGCCTTTGCAAGTACCAAAAAGAAAGACGCTTTTTGCGGTGCTGTTTTTTCGTTCTCGAAAAAAACGCACCGCCCTGCAAATGTGAGGAATACGAGCATTTGCTCGCACGTCCTGTGCGGCATCTTAGTTTTTCTCTATCATCGAACAAAAATTAATTCGTCAGCAATTTCATTCAATTTTTACTGATGAATTTTATTTGCTGAAAATTTTTTTATTTTGAACGTACTTTTTATTTGCTCGCCCAAAGAAAAGTAACAAAAGAAAAGGCGTTTTGCGGCGTTAATTCGCTTCACGCTCATTCGCACGCCGCCCGAGCCGCGCGTCCTGCGCGGCATCTTAGTTTTTCGCTATCATCGAACAAAAAATAATTCGTTAGCAATTTCAATCATTTTTTCAACACGCCCTAATTACTATCACACTACCACAATAACACACTACAAACGAAGTGATTTATTAAAAAAATCCATAAGAAAATTTAGAAAATTTTTTGCCAAATTTATTTACAATATGCTAAAATACAAAACAAAATTTAGTGAGAGGTGTATTTTATGCAATGCCAAAGATGCGGGAAAAATATTGGCAGTGATACGCGCTGTACTTTTTGCGGTTACGAAAATATTGACGGCAATGTCCGCGAAATGACTGTCACAGAAAAAAATTTTTATGACGGCGTAACTATTGATACAGGCGAAAGTAACGACCAAAGACGCAAAAATTATTCAAAGGCAAATTCCAATTTTTCGCGCAGAACGATTTATACTTCAAGTGATTCCGGAATTTTTTCAAGAATCATTGACAAAATTTTATTCGGCTTAATCAATAACGAAAAAGTCGCCAAAATTGCAATGACTTTAATAGCTGTTGCAGTCGGCGCGCTGATGTTTTTTGTCGCACTTCCAATTTTATTTTTAATGTTGGCAATAGGAATTGCGCTCTTTGTAATTTCAAGATTGGGCAGGTGATGAATTTGAAGGCAGTTGTACTTTCAAGCGGCGGGCTTGATTCGACTACTTGTCTTGCTATTGCCGTCAATAAACTCGGCAAAGAAAATGTTTCGACGATTTCAATTTTTTATGGACAACGCCACGCCCGTGAATTGTCCTGCGCGAGAATGGTTGCCGACTATTACGGCGTCAATCATTACGAATTTGACGCGGCGGAAATTATGAAAAATTCTGATTCCGCGCTTTTAAATTCTTCGACTCAAAATTTGGATCATTCAACCTACAGCGAACAAATTCAAAAAAATTCCCGCGTTGCAACGTATGTGCCGTTTCGTAACGGTTTAATGCTGTCAATGGCGGCAAGTTTCGCTGACGGTTTGTATAACGATTCTGAAGTTGAAATTTATATCGGCGTTCATCAAGACGACACGGCAGTTAATGCTTATCCCGATTGCAGTGAAAAATTCATTAGTGTCATTGGCGACGCAATAAAAATCGGCACTTACGGCAAAATTAAAATCGTTGCTCCTTTTCTCGGAAAAACTAAAGCCGACGTTGTGAAAATCGGTACAGATTTAAATGTTCCCTATGAAATAACGTGGAGTTGTTACGAACGCGGCGATGTTCCTTGCGGCAAATGTGCAACTTGTCTTGACAGAGAAAAGGCTTTTTCTTTAAACGGCTTAAAAGATCCTGCTTTAAAATCTTTCGGCAGTGTGAATAAAATTTAATTCTTCAGAAAAATTGCGGCAATAATTCACACAGGTATTTTGAATAATTAATTAATGACGCTAAAAAAAATTAGGGCTTGTTGGTAAAGTCAAAAAAACTGTGAAATTTTTTCTACGAATTTTATTTTGTTACTTTTCAACAGTCCGCAAAAAAAGTAAGTTCAGTATAGAAAATTTTTTAAAACAAATTTATTCAAAATACCCTACATTTAATTTGCAACTGTCTCGTTAAAAATATTTCATCAGTAAAAAATTAATCACGTCCGTAAAAAATTTAAAACATTTTTCAAAACAGGAAAGAAGGTAGTACTATGAATCTTAATTTACAACAAAAGTTTTCATTATTGGCGATTTTATCCAGTGCTTTATTAATTATCGTCTCGTCTATCGCTTATTACATTTCTGAGGAAAGTTTAAGCGAAACGCTTGAACAGGAAAATAAAGAAATTATTAAAGGACAAGCCATTGAAATGGATAAATGGCTGATTGGGCGCGCTGTTACCGCTCAACACCTTGCCGACCTTTTGGGCAATACCGGCAGTTTCGACAAAATGAAAAACCGCGAATTATACGCGCTTGCAACTTCTGACAAAGAAATTATGGAAGTTACAGTTGGTCTTGAAGATAAATTTTTCACCGGTTATTTCGCCGGAGATTTTACCGGCAAACTTGATCCTACAGGGCGCGGCTGGTATACCAAAACTAAAGCTGAAGATAAATTAACAATTTCGGATTCATATCTGGACAGTTTCACAAACAAAGTTATTATTTCTGCAACCGCTCCAATTAAATCGAACGGTAAATTTATGGGCGCAACTTGTATTGATATTTCGCTTGATGCTCTCGATAAACAAGTTGAAACAATGAAATATCGCGGCGAAGGCGCAGGAATTATTATCGAACGTAACGGAAATATTTTGGCAACTTCAGGCGATGATTCTGTTAAAAATGTTCAAGATATTCCCGAAATGGCAAAGCATTTTGATGAAATGTTGCAAAATGGCAACTAATTCTTCCGGCTGATAAAAATCATCCCAAAAAATCAGTATTAGTTTATAACACGCTCCAAACTTCCGGCTGGATTGTCGGTATCACTGTTGATGAAGATATTGTTTACGGCTCTTTAACTCACCTTCGCAACACCTACTTTATTTTGGTTGCAATCGGCGCAATCATTATGTTTGCTTTCTCTATGAAAATGTCTTCAAACATTACCGACGCTATCGCAAAATTGCAAGAACATGCCGTACAGTTGGCAAAAGGCAATTTGACGATGAACGATATTGTTATTGACTCCAAAGACGAAATCGGTACTCTTGCAACCGCGTTTAACGATATGAATGCAAGTTTACGCGCCTTGATTGGTAAAATGTCAAATACCGCTCATCAAGTTGCCGCCGCCTCTGAAGAATTAACTGCAAGTGCTCAACAATCTGCTGATACTTCAGTTCACGTTGCAGAAAAAGTCGGCGAAGTTAATGCAAATGTCAATACTCAACTCGGCGATATTGACGCCGCAAAAGAAAGCGTTGATATTGTTTTCCGTGATATTGAAAATATGTCCGCAAAAACTAATGTTGTTACAAAGGCGTCTAATGAAACTGCTGAATCTGCACAACGCGGCTCTAAACTTATGGAAACTGCGGTAAGCAAAATGGCGAATATCGAAAAAAGCGTTATGGCGTCTGCTGACGTTGTCAAAAAACTTGGCGAAAGTTCTCAACAAATCGGTCAGATTGTCGAGGCTATCAGCGGCATTGCCGAACAAACTAACTTACTTGCATTGAACGCCGCTATTGAGGCCGCTCGCGCAGGTGAACACGGACGCGGCTTTGCTGTCGTTTCTGAAGAAGTCAGAAAACTTGCATCTGAATCCGCAACTTCAGCCGAACAAATCAGAAACAGAATTAACCAAATTCAACACGATACAAATTTGGCTGTTGAGGCAATGCAAGCCGGTACCAAAGACGTTCAAGAAGGTACCGACGCAATCAGAGAAGTTGGCGAACAATTCAAGCAAATTATGAATCGCGTTGACGGTATTCAACAACAAATGGCGGGTATCGGTACTTCAATGAAGACTGTTTCAGACGGCGCAAATAAAATTGTCTCGGCTGTCGAATCTATTAACGAAGTCAGCCGCAAAACTGCCGAACATACCAATTCCATTTCCAGCGATACTGAAACTCAATCCGCCTCTAATGAGGAAATCGCCGCCGCCTCTCAATCGCTTTCAAAACTTGCTGAAGAAATGCAAGAAGAAATCAGCAGATTTAAAATCTAAAATTTGTCCATATAAAAAATTTTTAGCCGTTCCAATTTCGGGGCGGCTTTTTTAGTGCGGTAGTGTAGTAGTGGTGTAGTGGTATAGTGGTATAGTGGTTAGCTATTAGCTATTGGCTACCAGCTACAAGCTATCAAACTATCCCACTATCGCACTATCAAACTACTTTTTCGCAATGCAAAAAGAAAGTACTTTTAATAAAACTTCAACTATGGCGTGTTGAATAATTCAAAAATATAAAAAAAATCCGCAAAGTGCGGACGGTGTAGTTATTAGGGGCTAAGGACTAAGGCGTGTTGAAAAATTGATTAAACTTGCTGATTCACGAATTAATTTTGTTCGATGAGAGCGAAGAACTAAGATGCCGCGCAGGACGCGCGGCGCAGGCGGCGTGCGAATGAGCGTGAAGCGAATTAACGCCGCAAAAAGCGTCTTTCTTGCAAAGGCGAGGAGTACGAGCATTTGCTGTACTTGCAAAGGCGACGAGTAGGAGCGTTTGCTCTTTGACAAGACAATGAAAAAGTACGTTCAAAATATAAAAAAGTTCAACAAAAAATTTGATAACAGACTTATTCAACACGCCCTAGAAAAGAAAAAGTACATTTAATAAAATAAAAAAATTTAACAAACAGTCTATAGAAATATTTAAAAATTTAATTTACCAACACGCCGCTAACGATTAATAGCCGCCCAATCATGCTCAAACCAAAAATATTTTGAGGCGTCATATTCTTCCCAATTTTTAATTACGCGCTCGATAATGCTGTCAATACCGTGTTGAATTTCCATATTTGTCAGCATTACCAAAATTTGATTTTTGCCATTTTTTGTAATGACGTCGCCTGAACGAAAAGTTTTTTGCAAAGTCTCTTGAAATTGTTCCTGTGCATCTGTAACAGAAATTTCATTGTTTTCTTTGTGCCGCTTGATATTAAAAACTACAAGGCAATTACTTTTACTGTAAAAACCGCGTGTACGTTTCAAAAATCTGTAAATCGTGCGGAAATTTTCAAAGGACAAAACTAACGCGCCTGAATCTTGATTGCGTTCGTTCAAAATCATTTCAACCTGCGCGAAAGTTGCAACATTTGAAGTCTCTGTATCTTTTGTAGCTTCGCTGTAAATTCCGTAACCGTGCTTGCCGTTTTGCTTGACGTGGTAAAGTGCTTTATCAGCTTTTTTAAATAAATCAGAAAAATCCTTGCCGTTCATCGGAACGAAAACGCAACCTATTGACGCGCCGAGCGGGATATTCATATCTTCGCCCATAAGTTTTTTTGCCGCGTCGGTAATCTTTTCGTTAATAAATTTGGATCTTTGAGAAATAATTGTTTCGTCGTTAATCCCGTAACAAAATGCAATAAATTCGTCGCCGCCCAATCTGCCGATTAAATCTGAAGATCTGACAGACGCCCGCAATATATTTGCAAACGTTACCAAAATTTTATCGCCCATTGCGTGCCCGTAAATATCGTTGACAAGTTTGAAACTGTCCAAATCAATCATCATCAATGCGCCGTTACCGCTCTTGCAAGCCGTCGTCAATGCTTTTTCTGATGAAACTTTATTTAATAAACCGGTAAGTTTATCAGTCTCGGCGTCTTTTTTCAGTCCTTGAATTTGTTCAACCGTCTGCATAATATTCGCAACGCGCCGCAATAAAACATCAGGGCGAAAAGGTTTTCTGATAAAATCCATTGCGCCATTATCAAAGCCCTTTGATTCTGTTTCTTCGTCGTGATCCGCCGTCATAAACATAAATGGAATTATTCTGTGATATTCTTCCTGCAATGCAAGTTGTAATTCGTAACCTGTCATACCGGGCATTCGCAAATCTGATAAAACCATGTCGGGATTTTCTTTTCTAAAAATTTCAATAGCTTCCGCGCCACTTGATGCACAGAAAGTTTCATAGCTGTCCGCCAACATATTTTCAGTCATCATCAATGATACCATCATATCATCAACTATCAAAATTTTTTTCATGGAAATCGTGGCAAGACTATCACGCCGTTACAGGCGGGAAACTACCACTTGCACTTCCTTTCTTTACATTCTTGAAAATTACTGTTAAAATGGTTTAAAAATTACAAGTTATTTTCATTGTTTGTATTGGTAATTATTATAACATATTTTGGAAATTAGAAAATAGCAATTCTGATTGTTGGAAAGGAAGTTTTTACATGCTGACGATTGAAACTTTAAACGAATTTGGCGTTAATACGAAGGAAGGGCTTACTCGTTGTATGAATAACGAGAAATTTTATTTCAAAATGCTTAAAATGGGACTTGCAAGCGACCAATTTGAAAAACTCGGCGCGGCGTTGGAATGTAACAACCTTGATGAAGCATTTGAGGCGGCTCACGCTTTAAAAGGCGTTCTCGGCAATTTGGCTCTCACTCCAATTTATAATCCGCTTGCGGAAATGACGGAATTGCTTCGCGCAGGTAAATCTGAAGATTATGTTACAATGTATCAACCGATTCTTGAAATTCGCAATAAACTTTTGGCGCTAGTATAACAAAAAACGACAGGGGAGGCAGAGATTTACAAAAATTTTATAGCTCCTCACCTCTGAAAATGGAGAATTTTTTATGCTCAACTTTCAAAGTAGTTTCTACGAAAAACTTATTCGTTCACTTGATACCAATGCAGTTTTAATGCGCGTCGAAGAAGACGGCAGATATTATCCTATTTGGTGTTCTAAAGAATTTACCGAAATGATGGAAGGTACCGAAGAAGATTTTATAAAAATTGAAAGCGGCGGAAGTATGCAAAGTATTCATCCCGACGACCGCGCCAAAGTTTCATATCTTTTTCATCACCACGTCACGAAGGACGGCACCAACAGTCTTAATGTCCGCAAACTTACGATGAAAGGCAACTGGATTTGGGTTAATATTCATTACTCTTTCATTGAAGATGACGGCATTTTATATGCATATTGCAACTATTTTGATATTACCGATATTAAAGAAAATGAAAAACGCGCTCAAAGTCTTTATGAAACTGCACGCGCCGAATTGGAAAGACTTTCCAGCGATAAACTCGTTACATGGCGTTTCAATATCACCAAAAATGTTATTGAGTCATTGCACGGGCGCGAAGTTTGGCTTAAATATGTCAAGGGCAGAAAATATACTGACAATCTTACATACAGAGTTAAAACTTTTCCGCTTGAACGTGACAGAAAAAAATTTTTGGAATGTTTCAGCGTGGAAAATTTACTGGAAAATTTTAAACGCGGCGAAAATACGATTTCGACAATTTTATTTAGTCAGCGACCAAACGGCAGAAAATGTTTTGTCGAATTCAGCATTATTTTGAGTGAAAATCCTTACAACGGCGATATTATGGCGTTTGCAACCGAAAGGGATTACAATACCGAAACAGTTAACAGTATCCTTCTGAAAAAGGCACTGGTTGAACAATTCGACATGATTACTTATGTTGTTGATGATCATTACGGCGTTGTTATCGGCGATTCAAAAAGAATTACACGCGGAAGTATTTTCCCGAAAAAAATTTCCGGCAATTATTCCGAATATCTGGAAAATCAAGTTAAACCGGTTTTAACCGGCAGTGATGAAGAAATTCAAAACAGTCTTGAAGCTCTTAAACTTGAAACTATAGAAAAAAAAGTTTCAGAAAAAGAACCTTACGAAGTTAATATTTCTTGCTACACGAACAACGAAATTTTTTACAAGCGTTTTGTTTTTTACGTTGTTGACAAAGAGGCAAAATTTTATTTGTTGCTGAAGTCAGATACTACCAAAATTCAGCGTGAACAGATTATGATAAATACTCAGCTGAAAACCGCGCTGGACACTGCAAATCAAGCAAGCATTGCGAAAACGGCTTTTCTGTCTTCAATGAGCCACGAAATAAGAACGCCAATGAATGCCATTATCGGTTTAGACAGTATCGCACTCAAAGAGCCGAATATTTCTGCGCGCACTCGTTCGCACTTGATAAAAATCGGCGAAAGTGCAAAACATTTACTCAATCTGATTAATGACGTTTTGGAAATGAGCCGAATTGAAAGCGGCAGAATGGTTCTTAGAAACGAAGAATTTTCTTTCAGTACGATGCTTGAACAGATTAATGCAATGGTCAGCAGTCAATGCGCCGAAAAAGGCTTAAATTATGACTGCAACATTATCGGCGAAGTTGACGACTATTATATCGGCGACGACATGAAACTCAAGCAAATTTTGATTAACATTCTGTCCAACGCAATTAAATTTACAAGTAAAGGCGGCAATGTTAATTTTACCATCGAAAGAGTGGCGAAGTTTTCAAATAAATCTACCATAAGATTTATTATTCAAGATACGGGAATTGGAATGAGTGAAGATTTTATCCCGAATATTTTTGACGTTTTCACTCAAGAAAATTCTTCGGCGTCAAGTGCATACGGCGGCACCGGATTAGGTATGCCGATTACAAAAAATATCATCGAAATGATGAACGGTTCAATTTCGGTAAAATCTGAAAAAGGCGTCGGCTCCGAATTTACTGTCAATGTTACTCTTCGCAATTCAGATAAAATTTCTGAAGTTAAGCACGAAGAATATGCCATTAACCTCCGTGATTTAAAAGTTTTGATTATCGACGACGACAAAATTTCCTGTGAACATGCAAAACTTGTCCTTGAAGAAGTTGGAATTTCTTCAGATGTTGCAATGAACGGCAATGAAGCGATTGAAATGATTAAATTGAAATCTGCGCGGCGTGAGGCTTATGATATTTTGCTGATTGATTTGAAAATGCCGGAGCAAGACGGAATTTCAGTTACACGCCGAATTCGTGAAGTCAGCGGCAATGAATCTGCAATAATCATTTTGACGGCGCATCATTGGGACGACATTATAGAAGAGGCGTTGGAAGCCGGCGTTGATAAATTTATGGCCAAGCCGCTTTTCGCGTCGAGTATTCTCAGTGAATTTAGTCAAGCGATTGAACAAAAACGCCTTTCAGCTGAAGACGATTCACCTGCCGACTTGACGGGGCGTCATATTCTTTTGGCAGAGGATATGTTTATCAATGCCGAGATTATGAAAGAAATTTTAAGTATGCGTGAAATGGAAGTGGATCACGGCGAAAACGGCAAATTAACTGTGGAGCTGTTTGAAAAATCGCCTGTCGGTTACTACGACGCAGTTTTAATGGATATTCGTATGCCGGTAATGGACGGCTTACAGGCAACCGAAACGATACGCGCTTTAAATCGTCCTGACGCTAAAACGGTTCCAATTATCGCAATTACCGCCAACGCCTTTGATGAAGACGTTCAGCGCAGTTTGCAAGCCGGTATGAATGCACATTTAAGCAAGCCGGTTGATCCCGAAAAACTTTATCAAACTTTAGAAGAATTTATAAAATAAAAAGTCTCTGCCGTTTGGCAGAGTTTTTTTTTAGTTTATGTTGAATAAATCTATGTTATAGGCTGTTTGTAAAATCTTTTTTTAGATATTTTTTTCTAGGGCGTGTTGGTAAACTAGGTCGTGTTGAAAAAAATCAAATTTTACTGATGAATTTTATTTGCTGATATTTTTTTATTTTTAAATGTACTTTTTCTTTGCTAGTGCGTGTTGAAAAATTAATTGAAATTGCTGACGAATTAATTTTTGTTAGATAAGCACGAAGTACTAAGATGCCGCACAGGACGTGCGAGCAAATGCTCTTATTCATCGCATTTGCAGGGCGGTGCGTTTTTTTCGTGGACGAAAAAACAGCACCGCAAAAAGCGTCTTTCTTTTTGGTATTCTTTGACAAGACAAAGAAAAAGTACGTTCAATTAAAATAATTCAAGAAAATAATTTAAAACAGACTTATTCAACACGCCCTAGTTACTGATGAAACATTTTTTATTTTAAATTTTTGAAGATAAAAAAAACGAGCTTAATTGCCCGCCTTATTAGTAGATAGATAGTTGTTAGTGGATAGTGAAAAATACTATTCGTTAATGATGAAAGTATAGCCCGCATCGAAAGATTCGCCTGCAGGAAGTTTATTAATGCCTTCTTTTTCTGAAAAGTCGCCGTTAAAGTCT
>CAJOGS010000083.1 GCA_905234045.1 uncultured Selenomonadaceae bacterium
TATATTTTGCAGGTTGAAAATCCTGAAGTGGCAATTTTCGCCGTCGGCAGTATGGTTGACGTTGCCAAAAAAGTCGCACAGATTTTAAATTTGCCCGTGAATGTCATTAACGCAAGATTTATAAAGCCGCTTGATAAAAATATTTTGTCGGCAGAGACTGCGAAAATTTTTGTAACGATTGAAGAAGGAACTTTAAGCGGCGGTTACGGTTCGGCGGTTGCCGAATTTTTGGAAGATGAAAATATTTCGACGCCGCTTTTAAGATTCGGTATCAATGACAAATTTGTTGAACACGGCACGCGGGCGGAACTTTTGAAATTGTGCGGCTTGACGGCTGAAAATATTGCCGAAAAAATTTTAGAGGTACGAAATGGAAATTGCTGAAGTAATTGAAGAAATGCGGACGGCGATAAACGAACGGGAAATTGAAACGTTGACGCGCTATGTTGACGTTTCAAAATTTTTAAATGAAGGTTACGACGAAGTTACAGATGAATTGGCTAAAAACTGCGCCAAATTCCATGAATTATATCCGCACGATTTATTTTTTAAATTCGGTTCAATGGCGTTGAGAGTTTACAATTCAAGTTTTCGCAGTGTGCATTTGGGTTTTGTAACTCGTGTAATGAAGGCGTATTTTGATAAAAATTTGACGCCGCCGAAAAATTTTACAGCCGCGCCGATTGATTATTGCGCGGTTGAACTTTCAAAAATGCTGAAGTCTTTGAATTGCAACGTAAAAAAAATTGCCGCTGAAAATTCTCGCGCAGTTGCTGATGTTGAAATTTTCGGCGACAGTTCGTATTACGGCAAAATTTGGGGCAATTTAAATTTTCAGTTTGAATTTGTGAAAATTAACGGCGTTTGGCAGTTGAAACAAATTTTGAATGTTCGTGAATTGGTTGCGCCGGTTTTAGATATGGCTGAAAGATTTTGGCCTTCAGAATGGGATTTAGGGATTAAATTTTAGCGGTTAGGTTTTAGTGCGTGTTGGAAAATTCCATTTTTAAAGTTGCTGAGATTTTTTTATTTTTATATTGAACTTAATTTTCTATAAAAAAGCGAAGTAACAAAAGAAAAAGAGTAGAAAAATTTGAACAGTTTGCGCTAAATAGTTTGTTAGTGATTAGAGAAAAAAAATTTGCTGACTAAGAACGAAAAACTAAGATGCCGCACAGGACGTACGGCGCAGGCGGCGTGCGAATGAGCGTGAAGCGAATTAACGCCGCAAAACGTCTTTTCTTTTTGGTAATTGCAAATGCTCCTACTCGTCGCATTTGCAAGTAACAAAAGAAAAGGCTTTTTTTCCGCCAGAGATTCAATCCTGAATCATGCGCGGTTGCGTAGCAAGCGTGCTCTTTAGTTGCGGCGGCGGTCGTCCGTGACCGCCGTTTTCTAAACTTGCAAACGTTTCACAATTTTTGAATTTACCAACACGCTCTAGAAAATTTTAGCGTTCAAAATTTTTTGGTTTCTATTTTTCAATACGCCACAATGTTATTTATAATTTGATATTGGAGTTAGATTTTTGTGCTAAGTAAAAGCAAAGAAAGAATTGACATTTTACTGACAGAAAAAAATTTGTGCGAAAGTCGCGCCCGTGCTAAGTCGCTGATTATGATGGGAAAAATTCTTGTCAACGGGCAAAAAATTGATAAAGCCGGCACAATGGTTGCCGCTGATTCTGAAATCAGAATTATCGGCGAAGAAATGCCTTTTGTAAGTCGCGGCGGTTTCAAACTTCAAAAAGCCGTTGAAGTTTTCAATTTGAATCTTGAAAATAAAATTGCGGCTGATATTGGCGCGTCAACCGGCGGCTTTACAGATTGTATGTTGCAGCACGGCGCAAAAAAAGTTTACGCTATTGATGTCGGTTACGGGCAACTTGCGTGGAAACTTCGCAACGATGAGCGTGTTATAAATATGGAGCGTACCAACATTCGCAACGTTGAAAATTTACCTGATGTTTTAGATTTTGCGTCGATTGACGTTGCATTTATTTCGTTGGATAAAGTTTTGCCGGTTGCATTTAATTTGCTTAGTGAAGTCGGCGAAATTGCCGCGCTGATTAAACCGCAATTTGAGGCGGGCAAAGAAAATGTCGGTAAAAAAGGCGTCGTTAAAGATAAAAAAATTCATCTGTCGGTTATCGAATATATTTTAAATTTCGCACGTGATTTGAATTTTAAAATTTGCGGGCTGGATTTTTCGCCGATTAAAGGACCTGAAGGCAATATTGAATATTTGGCGTATCTTTCAAAAAATCCTGACGCGCAGGAAATTAATTTTGCAGAAAAAATTAAATCTGTCGTCGATACCGCGCACGAAGTTTTATAAAATTCTTGAAAATTTTTTATCAATATGATAATATTTCATCGTGAACTAAATAAAAATATGAACAAAAATGTCTAAAGCTGTCACAGGCGCAAGAAAAACCCAAAAGTTCTTTTCCGGAAAGTTACTTGGGGGTTGCGCCTATTATGAGACGCTACGGCATTTGTTACCGCGTTTCATGGTTGAAATATTTTTTAATTTTGCTCCAAATAATATTGGTAAGCAAATTTGCTCCAACCATTTCTATGATATGAACAAAAATGTCCATTTGCCGTCACCTCCTAACCGTACTGGTATAGGGGCGGTAACATGGATATTTTTGTTTATTCCGGTGATTTGTCAAGGCGTGTTAATTTGGCTGAATTTGTCGCCGTAAGCCATAGACAAATTTTGCCGAATATTCTAAGCGCAGTAAAATAAATCATTCATTGCAAATAAATATTTCTCTTTTAACTAGGTGCTGTTGAATAATACAATTTTTTTGTAATTTTTCTAATTAAATGTACTTTTTCTTTGCTAGCCCAAAGAGCAAACGCTCCTACTCGTCGCCTTTGCAAGAAAGACGCTTTTTGCACGTCCTGTGTGGCTTCTTAGTTTTTCGCTATCATCGAACAAAAAATAATTCGTGAATCAGCATTTTCAATCAATTTTTAAAAACGCACTATCAAAGAAAATTAAATAAATTTTAATTATAAATTGAAAATAAATGCGATTAAATTATTAAGCCTGGTTAATTTGGCTGAATTTGTCGCCGTAAGCCAGTGCAAGATTTTGCCGCAACTCTTCAAAATAGTTTAAACCGTCATCAGTAGAAAGAACACTTTCGGCGGCGTTTCTTGCCTCAACCAAAGTATCAACGTCACGAAAAACATTTGCAACTTTTAAATCCGGCAAACCGTGTTGAGATTCGCCGAAAAATTGCCCGGGACCGCGCAGTTGTAAATCTTCTTCGGCAAGTTTAAATCCGTCAGTTGTAGACTCCATTAAATCCAAACGCGCCGCCGCCGCGCCTTGCTTGCTGTTTGAAATTAAAATACAGAAAGATTCTTCAGAGCCGCGCCCGACTCTTCCGCGCAGTTGGTGAAGTTGCGAAAGTCCGAAACGTTCGGCATTTTCAATAACCATAACCGTAGCATTTGGCACGTCAACGCCGACTTCAATAACCGTTGTGGAGACAAGCAATTTTATTTCGCCGTCGTGGAATTTTTCCATAATTTCATCCTTTTCGGCGGGATTTATTTTGCCGTGAATCAACGCGCATTTTATCCCCTTAAAAATTCCTCTGCTCAACATTTCGTACATTTCAGTTGCGGGGTCGATATAATTCAGCGTTGCCGATTCACTGCGCTCAATCAGCGGGCAAACAACGTAGGCTTGACGCCCTTTCAAAATTTGTTCGCGGACAAATTCATAAACTTTTTTTCTTTGGCGAATATTTTTTACTGATGTTTTAATCGGTTTACGTCCCGGCGGCATTTGTTTAATTAATGAAACTTCTAAATCGCCGTAAACCGTCAAAGTCATTGTGCGCGGTATCGGCGTCGCCGTCATAACAATCATATCGGGAACAGCTTTAGATTTTTGACTT
This sequence comes from uncultured Selenomonadaceae bacterium, assembly GCA_905234045.1. Lineage (GTDB taxonomy): Bacteria > Bacillota > Negativicutes > Selenomonadales > Selenomonadaceae > Quinella. The sequence goes on from CAJOGS010000083.1 coordinate 3,923, forward strand.
AAATTGGCGCGTTGAGCAACGCCGAATCTGTGCTGTTCGTCCGTGATAACTAATCCCAAATTTGCAAATTTAACTTCGTCTTGAATAAGTGCATGTGTTCCAACAACAATATCAAATTCATGATTGGCGATTTTTTCATAAACTTCTGTACGCATTTTTTTGGAGCGCGTAACTTTCGCACTTAACAAGCCGACTCTGATACCGAAATCGCCGAGCATTTTTACAAAATTATTGTAATGTTGGACGGCTAAAATTTCAGTCGGAGCCATCATTGCGCCTTGATAGCCGTTTTCTACAGCTTTAACAAGTGCCAACATTGCCACAACAGTTTTGCCGCTGCCGACGTCTCCTTGAATCAGGCGGCGCATCGGCAATTTACTTTGCATATCTTTTGCGACCGTTTTAAAAGTTTTAAGCTGATCGTCTGTCAGTTGAAACGGCAGACTTTCAAAAACTTTTTTGACGAGTGCGCCATTTTTTTTGCAAGTGATACCGAGTTTTTCTTCAGTATTTTTTCGTTTAATCAGCATTAAGCCGCACTGAATCAAAAATAACTCGTCAAATGCAAGGCGGCGACGTGCCAGTCTTAAACTTTGCTCATCGTCGGGAAAATGTATTTGTCTCATTGCCGTATCAAGCGGAATCAGTTTTAATCTTGTGATAATAGACGCGGGAAGAATTTCTTTAATCGGCGGCATTGCGTCCAGTAAATTTCTTATCGCCGTGCGAAAAACACTTTGAGTAAGTGCGGCGGTTAACGGGTAAATCGGTTTTATTCCGAGTGAAATTTCTTCGCCGGGTTCCAAAATTGCGAAACTGTTAATTTGATTGATTGACATAACGCAGTTCCACGAATCAAATTTCAATTTTCCAATTATCATTATCCGCGTGCCGTTGTGCAATTTTTTCATCAGATATTCTTGATTAAACCAGGTTACTTGTACCGAGCCGCTGGAGTCTGTCAAAATTGCGGTTATAATTTTTAATCTGGAAGTTTCGCGCAGATTAATATTTGAAAGTTTTCCGACAAAAACGCCTTGTTCGTCAATTTGCGCCCGCGCTATCGGAGTAATTTCGCTTTGGTCTTCATAACCGCGCGGGTAGTGCGTCAATAAATCGTACTTCGTGAAAATATTCAGGCGTTCCATTGCCTTTGCGCGGTTAGGTCCGACGCCTTTAACGTACATCACGGAGTCTGTAAATTTAAATTCAAAATAGCTCATTAAAATCACCTACAACATTTGTAACACAAAATTTTCGGCATTGCAAGAATTTGCGAAATTTATAATGGCGTCCATACCGCCTTGACTGTGATCAAGCGTATCATTCACCGAATAAATCAGCGTGGTAAGGTTTTCGACGTTCATATTTTTTTTTGCAACGGCTGTCAGTACCAATGAAAATTCCAAAAATCTGAACGCCGTTATAAAAACTTTGACGTTATGAAATTCGCCGCCGCTGTAAGCGCAGGGATAACAGCGCATAAAAAATTCATTCACCAAATAATTTTCAAATATGTTGCCAAATTTTTCATAAGTTTGGCGCAGAATATTTTCACGATTCAGCAGATAATTTTTTCGCAACTCTTTTTTCTGCTGATGAGTTAATTTTGCGCCGTAAGTTTCAATGAAAATTTCCGACAAAATTTGCGCGTGCTTATCAAGATTAAATTTTTTATCCGGCAAATTATTTTTATAAAACAGTTCGCACAAATTTTTCAGCCGCCGGTTAATCGAAAAATTTCTATCCTGCAAAATTTTCACTGCTTGCATTTGAATGTTTATAAATTCTTCGACGGGACGGGAAATTTTTTGCTTGAATCCTATAATTGCCCGCGCCGTGACTTTTTCGACTTCTTCAAAAGTTATCGGCGTTTCGGAAAGTAAAATTAATTTTGCGGCAAGCGGACAAGTCAGCGTCATTGATTGTTCAAAAGTTTCATCGTCAATTTTGTAAGTTACACGCGGATAACTTTGACAAATCGCAGATAAAAATTCTTCGCCGTGATTTTTCTGCAACTTACAGAGACAATCTTCGCCCAATAGCGAACAAACGCCATCTTCGCGCAGTTTTAAAACCAAAATGTCAACGCCTTCAGTTTCATCTTCAACCCATTCTGTATGTTGAAAAATTTTTTCTTGCGTCGTATTTTCCAATTCGGAAAATTTGTCATAAGTATCTTCATCAACGACAATTCGCCAATCTCGGCAACAACGCGCCCCGCAAATTTTACCGTCGCATTGAAAATTTTTTATATAACCAGGTTGCATACATTTCATTTTGAATCTTCCTTTTTAAGCTGTATCGAAAAATTAATTTTTTTATGTGCTGTTGGTAAAATATTTTTAATTTTTTAAAAAGCACTTTCTTTTAGCATTGCTAAAATAGTAGCTAGCGGCTAGGGCGTGTTGAAAAAGTCCGAAAATCCGCAAAGTGCGGCAGTATAGGGGCTAAGGACTAAGGACTAGGGATTTACTTGTAGCAGCTTTGCGGATTCTTTAAAGCACTTTTTCTTTGGTACTTGCGTGGCTTGCGTAGCAAGGCATGCTCTTTAGTACTTTTTTTGCTTCGGAAAAAAGAAAGTACATTTAAAAAATTTTAAGTAAAAAAATTTCATCAGTAAAATTTGATTTTTTCAACATGCCCTAACTACTAACCACTACCTAACTACTTTGAATTTACCAAAAGCAAGCGGTTGCTGAAAATTTTTCAACAGTTTTTTAGTGGTGCAATTAAAAGACCGCCGCCTGAAAGGCGGTGGTCGATTAATTTTTCAATACAATCTGAAAAAATTATTTGCAAGATAATTTAGACGGCGCATTTGGAGTAATACGCGCCCTAAAAATTTTGTACGTCCAGAATTGATAAATTAAAACTATCGGCACAAAAATTACCGCCGCCACTGTCATAATCGTTAAAGTGTAAGGCGTTGACGCCGCGTTATAAATTGTCAAGCTCCATTCGGGATTTAAACTTGAAACCATAAGGCGCGGGAACAATGCCACGAAAATTCCAATTACCGTCATTGCGATTGTCAGCGAACTTGTTGCAAAGATAAAACCGGTATGGTCTTTCTTTTTAGCGGACGGAAAACCGGCGGAAAGTACGCCCATAGCCGCCGCAAAAATTATGACGCCGCTGGCTTTTGACATTACGTCTGTATCATAAACTGCCGCAATTACAAAACACAAATACAAAGTCCATGACACTTGCCCAAGTCTGCGGGAAATTTTTTTCAGTTCGTATAATAAACTTTCATCAGCAAGTTTCATTCTCAAAAAATTTGCGCCGTGAAACATAAAAAGTGCCACGAAAAATAAGCCGCTGATTATCGAAAACGGATTAAGCAAAGTTAAAAAATTGCCCGTGTAATGCATTTGCAAATTTATCGGCAGACCTTGCAATAAATTCGCCATTGCCACGCCCCATAAAAATGCCGGTACAAAACTGCCAAAAATTATTGCGCCGTCCCAAAAATTTATCCAATCAGAATTTTGAAATTTTCCGCGCAGTTCAAACGCCACGCCGCGCAATATTAACGCAATCAGCATTAAAAATAACGCCAAATAAAATGTGCTGAACATAGTCGCGTAGACGTGCGGGAAGGCAGCAAAC
>CAJOGS010000084.1:0-5074 GCA_905234045.1 uncultured Selenomonadaceae bacterium
CTTCGCAACCGCGCAAGGAGCTTACTTACTAAGAGCGTGCGATATTCTAGCAAATTTGCGGATTCTTTAAAAGCACTTTTTATTTGGTACTTGCGTGGCTTGCGTAGCAAGGCATGCTCTTTAGTACTTTTTTTGCTTCGGAAAAAAGAAAGTACATTTAAATAAAAAAATTTAAGTAACAAAAATTCATCAGTAAAAATTGTTTTTTTCAACACGCCCTAGAAAAAAATATCTAAAAAAAGATTTTACAAACAGTCCCTAATTTTTAATTAGAAAATATTTTAAATTTACTGAAATTAATTTTAGGCAAAAAAAATGGTCGGAGTTGTGAGATTTGAACTCACGACCTTCTGATCCCAAATCAGACGCGCTAGCCAAACTGCGCTAAACCCCGATACAATCAGTATTATATCACAGAAAAAATTTTTGGCAAGGATTTTTACAAAAAAAATTGCCCGCCGAAACGAGCAGTAAAAATCTATATAACGAACGTGGATTATTCAAATTTATAGTAATCGACAGATTTAAATTCAACCGTGCTGCCTTCAGCAGGTACGAAAACAATATCATCAGATTCGGGACGCGGATAAACGCGGGTAGACATTGCATATTCGCCGTCATTGATGAAAAGTTCGATAGACGATCTGTCAAGGTAGAAACGCCATTGCATATTTTCGCAAGGATCCATTACAAATTTACGAGTGCCGCCATTACCTGCGCCGGCTTGGTCGCGGTTGAGTGTAACAAGTCTTTCATTCGGTTCATAGCTGAAAATAGTTTTTTCGACTTTTTCGCCTTCGCCGACGCGCAATTCGATAGTAAACGCCTGTTTTGTGTCAACTTCAACGATAAGTTCGCCGACACTGCCTTTAACGCCGTCAAGTTTGGTAGGTTTATCGACTTTAACATTTTGATAGCCGACATGTTCTTTTCTTAAGCCTTTGAGTTCTTCAGGCGGAACGGTTAAAACTTTGCCGTCTTCACGCATTTTGAGTTCACGCGGAATTGTCAGCAGATTTGCCCAACCGTCGGGTTGTTCGCAGAAAAGACTTTGCCACGCTGCAAGCCACGCAATAATAAAGTAACGCCCGTTGCGATAATCTTTCATCATTGTTGTTGCGTAGAAATCAAATCCGTAATCGAAGGTATAAAAATCGCCGTGAGTGAAAACGCCTTGATCGTAATCAAGCTCGCCGACCATATAACCTGCTTGGTGTATGTTATGGAAAAGGTAACCTTGAGGCGGTACATGTTGCGGCGAAATAATCATAACGTATTTATCGCCGAAATGTGCAAAGCCGGGGCATTCCCACATTGTGCCTTCGGAGCCGTCTTTTTTGGAAATGGCGACTACTGATTTATATTTCCAGTCGAAGAAATTTTCAGATTCAAACAAAACAATTTGAGTACGGGAACGATCGCGGATTCTGTTACCGATGGCGCAATAATATTTGCCGTTGTGATCCCAAATTTTGGGGTCTCTGAAGTCAATATTTGCAATAATAGGATCGTCATTCGGAATATCAATGACAGGATTTTTTTCGTATTTCGTGAAATGGATGCCGTCTTCAGAATAAGCAAAGCATTGACGTTCGGTAACGTTTCCGCCGCCTGAACTGCCTGAAGGATTAATCGCTGAAGGATTAGCGGAAGAATTTTTAACGCCATTGCCGTTGTTGAAGCGTTGACTGGTGTACATGAGCCAGAGTTTGCCTTCAAATTCATAGCCGCAACCACTGAAACAGCCGTCCCAGTCATACCATTCATGACCTTCAGAAAATGCGCCGGGTGCAAGTGCAATAGGCTGATGTTCCCAATGGCAGAAATCTTTTGATGTGGAATGTCCCCAGTGCATTGGACCCCAATCAGTTGAGAACGGGTGATACTGATAGAAAATGTGATATTCGCCGTTGTACCAACAAAAACCGTTAGGATCATTCAACCATCCATAAGGTGGCGCGGCGTGATAAAAAGGATACCACTTAGTATTTTGTGCCGATTCAAGCGGGTTAAGAAGTGCCATTTTCATACCTCCAATTTTTTTTATTTGGATATTTAACGTAATTTTAAAGCCATATCAAAAAAAAATCAATACTAAATTTTCAGATTATTTAATTTTCGATATGAAAATTTTATGTCTTAATAAAAATAACCACGCCTTTTTTGACGCGGTTTAAATTTTATCCTATACCTTCAGCGTTTTTGTATGGGCTGTCGGTAAACTCTTACTTTTTAAAGATTTTTTTATATTGAACTTACTTTTCTTTGCTCGTCCAAAGAAAAGTACCAAAAGAAAAGACGTTTTGCGGTGCTGTTTTTTCGTCCGCGAAAAAAACGCACCGCCTGAGCCGCGCGTCCTGCGCGGCATCTTAGTTTTTCGCTCTCATTGAACAAAATTTTTTTCGTTAGTTTTTAATCAGTAGTTTACAAACACGCTCTATTAAAAGCCGTTTCGCCCGTTCGCCTTTATGTAATAGATGGCTTAACGCCAGATCTATTTAATTTTCGATATAAAAATTTTATGTCTTAATAAAAATAACCACGCCTTTTTTGACGTGGTTTAAATTTTATCCTATACCTTCAGCGTTTTTGTAGTAAAAGCCGTTTCGTCCGTTCGCCTTTACGTGATAAAGGGCTTGATCGGCGGCTTCAAAAACTTTTTCGTACTCCGGACCGTCCGGCGGAACAATCGCAATTCCGATACTTGCCGTAATTCCTGCCGGTATGCCGTCAACAATCAAATTTGCGGCAATATTTTTAATATCCCTTGCCTTACGAATTATAATATCTATGTCTGGCAAATTGTCAATAATTATAACAAATTCATCGCCGCCAAATCTTCCAATGCAATCTGTCGGACGGAATTTTTTCCGCAAATTTTTAGCAAATTCAATCAAAACTTTATCGCCGAATTGGTGCCCGCGCATATCATTTGCCTCTTTAAAATGATCCAAATCTATTACAAAAAATGCCATGATAGTATCCGGTCGGTTTTCTGCGTAATTTTTCAATTTCATCTTGCCAATATTTTCAGTGGTATTTTTGTTATAAAGTTTTGTAAGTGTGTCAGTTTCGGCTTCCATTTGGTAGGCATCACGAGAGGAACGAATTTTATTAAACGCAGTCGCAATTTGTCCAAATTCATCATCAGTATCAATATCAATTTTATCAATACTGTTGCCTGAAGCGATTTTACCTGTAGCCTCAGTGATTTTTTTAATTGGGCGCGTTATTTTTATTGACATTAAATAAGCTATTACAAAAAGTACAATTAAATTTATGATGCCAATTAAAATTGTATCAAAAATTTTTGAATAAACTTGATCCATAATCACTTCGTAAGGTTGAAATGTGATTATAATCCAGTCCGTTGTCCAGTTTCTGTAATAGCTGACAAGCGAATCTTTGCCATCAATATTCAAGCGCAAAGTACCTGAAGTATCTTTTAGTTCATCTACAATATATTGATAGTGTCCTTTGCCTTTTTCTTCATTTTCATCAATTAATTGTACCAAATCGGAATGGGCAAGGGTTCTTCCTTCACGATCAATGATTATAATAGAAATTTCGTCGCTGTCGTAGACTTTAATAAAATCCTGTAAAGTCGCAAGGTTATAATTTCTTTGAATCATGCCGATAGGGTAATTTAATTTATTTCTTACCGGAACTTCCAAAACAACAATATGCTCGCCTGTTGAACGGCTTAACAAAACATCTGAAACAAAAATATTTCCACGCATTGCCTCTTGAAAATGTTTGCGATCCTTCAAATTTACAAGCGGTGCGCCGTCAGTACGAATTATTTGTTGAGCGTCGGCTCCGGTCAATGCCGACAAATTTTTATCATGGAAAATTGTATTTGTATCGTGCAAAAGATTTTTTATATCCTCTAATTTTTCAGAATTAGGGTCTTGAAGATAGCTGATTATCGTTTTATTTATAGCCAGTGTTTTTAACACGTAAAAATTTTTTTCACAAAGTCCGGTTATGTAATTTGAAATAATGGTATTTCTGAGTTCTCCAACTTTTTTTGCTTTAATTTCTAATTCGGTGGCTGTATTGGTTGCGCTAAACATTGTTATAATGATGAGCGGCATTGCTCCCACAAACATAAGGAGTACGAACAGTTTATTCCGAATGCTTGTTGTAATCGACATTCATTTTGTACAGTAAAAATTTCCTGTACATCTCACCACCTTTCGGTGAAAATTTACTTACTTATTATACGTTACTTTGTAGAAAATCTCAATCAATTTTTCAGAAGATTTATTCGCAAGATAGAATTTATTTCTTATTTTATGGGCTGATGAAAAAATTTTTTTTATGTACTTTTTTTCCGAATCAAAAAATAGTTGGATATTAAAAATACTAGGGCATGTTGAAAAATTCCAAAAACCACAAATTTTAAAAAATCCGCAAAGTGCGGACGGAAATTACTTACTAAGGGCGTGCGGTAATGTTCGTGCGACCAAAAGGAGCTTACTTACTAAGGGCGTACAACAACCTAGCAGCTTTGCGGATTCTTTAAAAGCACTTTTTCTTTGCTCGTCCAAAGAGCAAATCCTCCTATTCGTCGCCTTTGCAAGTACAGCAAATGCTCGTACTCCTCGCATTTGCAAGAAAGACGCTGCTGACCTTCATAGGCAAAAACAGAGACGGGGCGGAGCACAGGTAATCTTAGTAAAAGCAATTTGCTAAAGGTTAGGAAATTCCAACTTTCAAAATTTTTTAGGGCGTGTTGGTAAAGTCATTTTGTGCAACGTTTGCAAGTAGTAGAACCCGACGCGCACGGACGCGCGCCGCCGCAACTAAAGAACGCAACCGCGCAGGGCGAGCAAAGAAAAAGTACGTTCAATAGATAAAATCTAAGTAAAAAATAGTCTACCAACACACACTAGTTGTAGTATTTTTGAATTTACCAACAGTTCCTATCACACTACCACACTACCCCACTATCAAACTACCTTTTTATTTGCAAACAAAAAAGCCGAACGAAAAAAACGTCCGGCAAGAGTGTTTTTTATGAAAAAGTTTTATACATTTACGCCGTAGTTTCTGCCGAGAGCGGCAAGTC
>CAJOGS010000084.1:5101-12598 GCA_905234045.1 uncultured Selenomonadaceae bacterium
GTTATGGCGATAAATTTCGCCGACAACTACCGCTGTTTCAACTGAAAAATCTTCGCCCAAATCGTAGCGAATCAATTCTTGTTGTGTAACGTCGTCAACTACGCGGATATAAGCATTTGAGACTTGCCCAAAAGTTTGGCGGCGCGTTTCGGCGTCGTAAATTGTAACTGTGAAGTCAATTTTATCAACGTTGGCGGGAACTTTTTCGAGGTCGATTTTAATTTCTTCGTCGTCGCCTTCGCCTTCGCCGGTAAGGTTGTCGCCCATGTGTTCGACTGAGCCGCTTTTGTGTTTCAAGTTGTTATAGAAAACAAAATCATCGTCGGAATTAACTTTGCCGTTTGCGCCGAGCAAGAAAGCCGCCGCGTCGAGATCGAAATCAAAACCGCCGTCATATTTGTTTGTATCCCAACCGAGACCGATTAAGATTTTTTTCAAACTGGGGTTGCCCTTCGTCAAGTCAACTTTCTGACCTTTTCTTAAACTTACTGCCATTTTTTAAAACTCCCTTCTTTGTAGTTGGTAGATTGATAGTAGTGAGATCGGTAGTATTAACTACTATCCACTAACCACTAGCAATCTAACCATCTAGCCATCTATTTACGTCCGACAGTCCAACGCAGTCCCCAATCAAAATCTTCGTCCATTTCTTGGGAATCGTGGTAAAATCGAACGATTTTTTCAACGCTGAATGTTTCGCCGACATTTTCAAGCAGTGCAATCGCGCAAGTACGTTTTTCAGAGCCGTACTCGTCCATTTTAACAACAAGTTCGGGACTGCCGGGACAATTCACGGTAACAACCGCATTTGCCTCTTCCCAACGCGCCGCGCCTTCGTAAATGAACGTAAAAATTAAAATACGCTGAATCCTGCTTAAAAATTTGCCGTTTACGCGCAGAGTTTCGCCGCCTTCAAAACTGCCGCTTCTGTCGTCGCCGTCAAGAAAAACGTACGGCGCATTTGTCAAACTGCCGAAAAGATTTCCCAACGCCTGTACAGCACCTGCGCGCCCGTCTTTGAGTTCATACAGGCAAGCCAAATCTAAATCAATGCCATTTCCTGAAAATTGCGGTTTACGCCAATTCAGATTGATAACAATTTCACCGAGAAAACTGCCGCGTTTAATCAAATTGACGCGCTGCCCTTTTCGCAGTTCAATTTTTCTGCCTGATGAAGTTTGGCGATCGAAATTATTTTCACGGCGTGTATTAATTTTAGGCGAAGGCGGTACAATAATCGGCGGTGGAGGAGGTGGTGGCGGCGGCGATGTCGTCATTTCATCTGAAACATCAATGCCGAAATCGTTACAAAGTGCGGCAAGTCCGCCCCTGTAACCTGCGCCTGTTGCGGCAAATTTCCACGCGCCTTTATAGCGGTAGACTTCGCCCAAAACAATCGCTGTTTCGACTGTGAATTCTTCCATTGGAAAAACAGCAATTTCCGCGCCGTTAAAACTTTGGATAGTCAACATTGCGCCGCTAATTTTACTGAAATTCAATCGGCGTTGTTCGGCTTCGTAAATTGTAGCAGTTATTGAAATTTTTTCAACATGTCGCGGAATTTTTGTTAAATCAATTTCAATCGAATCATCTGCATTATCGTGAATGACACTGCCGGAAACGTGGCGCGGGTTGCCGTAAAAAACAAAATCTTCATCGCTTGCACATTTTCCGCCGCTTTGCAACATAAAAGCCGCCGTGTCAATATCTACTGCGCCCGCGTTTCTTTCAAATTTAATTCTTATAAAATTTTCATTGATTGGAATTTTTTGTCCCTTGCGAAGTTCCACAGATTTTTCACCTCGATTAGCGTCAGAAATTTTTTATAATTTTATCATTATCGCGCAGATTTTCAACTATATCATATTATTTACTATCCAACTATCGAACTACCGCACTACTAAAATTTTTGTTTGTCTCTGATAGCGCGTTCAATATCACGTTTTGCAGATTTTTCGGCAAGTGCGGCGCGTTTGTCGTAGTTATGTTTACCGCTTGCAAGTGCAATTTCCATTTTTGCCTTGCCGTTTTTAAAATAAACTTTCAGCGGCACCAAAGTAAAACCTTTCTCACGAGTTTTGCCGAAAAGTTTCAGAATTTCTTTTTTGTGCATTAAAAGTTTACGGCGTCTCAAGGGATCGTGATTGAAAATATTTCCCTGTTCATAAATGCTTATATGCATATGTTCAACAAAAATTTCGCCGTTTTTTATTTCTGCGTAACTGTCTTTTAAATTCGCTCTGCCGCTGCAGAGGCTTTTAACTTCTGTGCCTTTGAGTTCAATTCCCGCCTCGTAAGTTTCATGTATGAAATAATCGTGGCGGGCTTTTCTATTTTCGCAAGCGATTTTTATACCTTGTGCCTTTGGCAAAAAAATTTCTCCTTTCGGTCAAAGTTTAAAGACTAAAGATAAGGTAGTTTTTATCTGGGGGCTGTTGGTAAAGTAAACAATGCTACAAATTAAAAATTTTGATAGTTGGAATTTCTTAACCCTTAGCAAATTTCTTTTTGTCAGTTTCCCCGCGCCCCAGCCCGTCTCTGTTTTTGCCTGTGACTGTCAGCAGCGTCTTTCTTGCAAATGCGAGGAGTACGAGCATTTGCTTTACTTTTCTTTGACACAACAAAGAAAAGTACATTTAATATAAAAAAATATCTAAAAAAGAGTTTACCAACAGCCCCTAGTGCTGTTGAACAATTAATTAAATGCTAAAAAACGCTACTAATTAGCGAATAAAAATTTGTAAGATGATAGCGAAGTACTAAGATGCCGCGCTGTGTAGTGTTGTAGTTAGATAGTGCGATAGTGTGGTAGTAAAGACTACCCAACTACTTTCTTTGGACGAGCAAAGAAAAAGTTCGTTAAATTAGAAAATAATTTGAAAACGGAATTATTCAAAAACGCCCTAATTAGCGAATTAAAATTTGTTCGATATGAGCAAAAAACTAAGATGCCGCGCTGTGTAGTGTGGTAGTTAGATAGTTCGATAGTGTGGCAGTAAAGACTACCCAACTACTTTCTTTGGACGAGCAAAGAAAAAGTACGTTCAATAGAAAAATAATTTTTAAAAACAGAATTATTAAACAGCCCCTAGTCTTTAAAACGACGATTGAATTATCAACGCCAAGCAATTATCCATATCATCTTCCCAACGAATATTATATGCACGCGCAGGAGTTTCAACGCCCCAATTATTAATTTTGACGTCAATATATTCGTTGCCGTTTTTTGAAAGTTTTTGAATCGGGCAACCTTCGCAAGGCGCGTCCAGATTATGAAAACGCTTGTAACAAGTTTGAGCCGAAGTTGTACTCATCAGCGTTTGGCGAATTGTATTATTGAAATAAATCGGCTCGTAAGTATCTTTATCGACGACGTAAATAAATTCCATCATATGATCAAGAATATTTTGCAAATGCTTTGTAAGTTTGTCGGAAACGCTGTCATTTTGGTGATTGAGTAAAATATTTCCAAGCAATACAGAAAAAATGCTGAGGCGTGTATATTCTTCTTTTGAAAATTCGTGATTAGGATTTGCAGTTTCAAATGCAACACTGCCGACAATTTCACTGCCGTGCGCAATTTGAGAATGAACGAATGAACCTAATTTCAAAGTTGTAAAAACTTCTTCGTAGCCCGGGTAAGATGTATAAGTATTTTGACAAACTGACATAACGCCGTAAGGTGTCGGCTCATAATGTGAATCAACGATTGAATAGCGAACGTTCATATATTCGCCGTACTTTTCAATATTTTCTTGTGAAGACAATGAAAAACCGTTGGGGCTGATCCATTCAAACGCCGTGATATATTGATTGGAACTTTTATTAAATTTTGAAACTGACACGCGGTCAAGATTGAACTGCTTGCCTAACATTCCCAAACAAAGTGAAATTGTAGCTTCGGGATTCTGCGTTTCATAAAGCAGATTTAAAATAAATTCCAACATATTATCTTCAAATGCTTTTTGCCGAATGTCTTCGGCATGGTGTGGATCTCTTTCATTTTCAACTGAAATATTTCTGCCGATTAATCCCATGTGATAAATCGAATAGCGATTTTTGCCGCGTGATTTTGAATCATACAGGGCGCGGTCGGCGCGTTTAAATAAATCTGTGTAAGTCGTGCCGTGTTCAGGATAAAGCGCAATTCCGATACTGACAGAAAACGGCAAACTTTGATTATTATTTTCGTAATTTTTATTGAGCGATTGCAAAAGTTCCGTGCAACGTTTTTCCAGAACTTCTTGAGACGGCATATCTACGAACAATACAACAAATTCATCGCCGCCGATTCTGCCGACAATATCTTTTTGGCGGAAAACGCTTTTAATTGCGTTGCCCATATCAACTAAAACGCCGTCGCCGAAAAGATGCCCAAACGAGTCATTAATTGCTTTAAATCCGTCTGCGTCAATAATGACAAGTGCAGGCGGCAAATCATTCGGCGTAAGTTTTAAAAGATATGTTTCAATATTTTTTTGCGTTGCAATTTTATTTAAAAATCCGGTCAATACATCGTGTTCTGCAGAATGTTGAAGTTCCATTTGCCAAAGTTGCTTAACATTTATGTTGCAAATGCAACCAAAACCCATAGACGGTCCGTTATCGTCAAAATAAATCAAAAGCCGAAATTCTGCCCATAAATAACCGCGATCGTTTTTGCCACGCAGACGAATTTTACTGCTGAAATATTTTGAATCGTTCCGCGTTTGCTGTTGCCAAAACATTTCATCAAAGAATTTTTCAAAAGTTGCGCCATCTTCGGGATGAATTACATTTCCGCCAAAGAAAACTGTAGATGCCGGAGAAACAACTTGCGGCAAATCATAGTCGGATTGTTCAACCGAAGTTATAAATTCCATAATGTCTTCGTTAATCGTCCATTTGAAATAAATTATATTTTCTACGTCGTTCAGAGTGCGATATATTTCTGTATCAAATTCTTGTGGTATTTCAAAATTTGAATCGGTCATTCAAAATGCGACAGAAAAACTGCCGCGTTCACCTCCTTAATTTTAAAAATAATGTACACGTATTTTATCAAATAGTTAGAATTTTTTGCAACAGATTTTATAAATTTTATATAAGTTTGACAATATTTTTAATCAAGTATATAATTTCGTTTACAATTTCATATTTTGTGGATTTTTTTTGCCTGCAATTTTTGCAGTGAATTTCGGCTTAAATTTTTTAATTTTGATTTAATTCGATTTTTTGGCTTCTAATTCCTGCAAGTTTTTCAGGTTTTATTAAAAAATGGGAGTGGTTTCTTGAATGTTTAGTCCGGTTCAAGTTGGTAAGCGAACCCGTTACAGTTACGCACGTATCAAGGAAGTTATGGAAATGCCGCACCTTCTCGATATTCAGCGCAATTCGTATCAGTGGTTTTTGGAGGAAGGTCTCAAGGAAATTTTGGAAGATATTTCGCCTATCACAATTTCTACAGGCAACCTCAAACTCTTTTTCAAAGATCCCGTTCTGGGAAAACCCAAATACACTCTCGAAGAATGCCGCGAGCGGGACAGCACTTACTCTGCACCTATCAGAGTAAAAGTTCAACTGGTAAATCATGAACTCGGAGACGTTAAAGAGCAGGAAGTCTTCATGGGCGACTTCCCGCTGATGACGAACACCGGCACTTTTATTATTAACGGGGCGGAAAGAGTTATCGTTTCGCAACTCGTAAGGAGTCCGGGGGTTTATTATGATTCGACGGTTGACCAGACAGGTAAGAAAATTTTTACTTCTACCGTCATTCCTAATCGCGGCGCGTGGATTGAACTCGAGACGGAGCCCGGCGATAAAATTCGTGTGCGTATTGATCGCACGCGCAAAATGCCTGTTACTTATTTCCTACGCGCGCTCGGTTTTGAAAATGATGACGATATTCTCGCTCTCTTCGATTACAATCCCTTCATTAAGGCTGAACTTGAACGCGATGAAACTGAAATGAAGTCTCAGGCGCGTTCTATTGAGGAAGTTTATAAGCATATTCGTCCAAATGAGCCTACTACCAGTCTTGAAAATGCTTTGCAACTTCTTAACTCGTTATTCTTTGACCCTAAACGTTACGACCTTGCAGGCGTCGGCAGGTATAAAATTTCTAAAAAATTGGGCTTAAAGCGTCGCCTTCTCGGTAAGCAACTTGTTGAAGACATTATCGACTCTTCTACCGGTGAAATTCTTATTTCAAAAGGTAAAAATTTCGCCGATTCTATTGCCGATTTCCTTACTGAAAAAGGCGATTCTGTTACCGATCAACAAATTTCCGACGCTACCATTAATTTTGAAGTTTCCAATGATCTCGGCAATATTATTTTCCCTGTCGGTACCGATTTCAATCAAAATTTACTGAATTTTATTCAAAATTCCAATTTGCAATTTGTCGATTCTGACGGCAATGTTATTTTCCCTGCCGGTACAAATTTCAATGATTCTTTGCGTATGTTCATCGCTAAAAATTCTTCTCTTCATGTCGAACTTTCCGGCAAAGTTACCGATTTTGAAGGCAATGTTATTTTTGACGCCGGCGTCGATCTTAATCAATCTATCGCAGGTTATATTTCTTCGCTCGATACGCCTTTGGCGGTTGCCAATTCCAACGGTGATATTATTTTCCCTGCAGGTTCTGATTTTTCCGCCAATATTTTTTCTTACGTCGATTCTAATCTCAATTACGATTTGAAAGTCATTGATAAACTTTCCACCAAAGTTGTTTATCCGCGTTTCACCGTCATTGATGAATTTCAAATTGATAAAATTTATCGCACTTCCGACGCCGTTAAACAAATTCTTACCGCCAAATTGCCTAATATCATTTCTGATATTATCGACACTTCGACCGGCAATGTCGTTTATCCTGCCGGTACCAATTTCAATGACGATATTATCAATACCGTTGCCAATACTCCCGATTTTGATAAATTCGCCGTCAAAACTCTTACCGGGACCGCGCCGCTTATTACCGAATCTGAACTCAACAAAATTTATCAAGCGCGTGAAGAAGAAATTTTCAACTTGCAACCTGATGAAGTTCATCGCGGTTTTATTACTCCCATTCATGTTAAAGTTAAAGCCGCCGTCGGTGCCATTACCATGCAATGCGCGCCGACTCTTGAAACTCGTACCATTTGCATTGCCGATATTGTTTCTTCCATCGGTTACTTGCTTGATTTAATGGCCGGCGTCGGTAACACTGACGATATTGACCATCTCGGCAATCGCCGCGTCCGCAGTGTCGGCGAATTGTTACAAAATCAATTCAGAATCGGCTTGGCTCGTATGGAGCGCGTTGTCCGTGACCGTATGACTACTCAAGACAGCGAAATTATTACTCCTCAAGTTCTTATCAATATTAAGCCTGTCATTGCTGCCATTAAAGAATTTTTCGGCTCCAGCCAACTTTCTCAATTTATGGATCAGCATAATCCTCTTTCTGAATTAACTCACAAGCGCAGATTATCCGCACTCGGGCCCGGCGGTTTATCCCGTGAACGC
>CAJOGS010000085.1 GCA_905234045.1 uncultured Selenomonadaceae bacterium
AAAAGTTGAAACTAAAGTTGCCAACAAAACTGCCAACGCAATACCGACTGATTCATACCATTCAGCCTTGCCCATAAATGCAAAGAAAACATTCAAGCAAAGGGCGAATATCAAAATTTTAATAATCGGATCGTCAAAATTGCCTTTGAGTTTGTCCCAAAAACCTTCTCGCGCCTGTTCAGTAATGGAGTTGTCGCCGTATTTGGCTTTATTTTCCTGAACTTGTGCATCGGTTAAACCTGTGATTTTCAATTAAAAAGCCTCCAAAATTTTTATTTATTTTCCAATAAGTGCTTTAACGCGGCAATTTCTGCCGCTTGTCTTTTTACCAAAAGTTTATAAATATTCGTCGAAACAAAAAGATATGCCGTTAACGGAATATTTTTTTGCGGATTGAGTGAAAAAATATTTTTGCAATAAAAATCGTAAAGTTCATCAGGCTCCAAATTCATATTGAAAAATGTATGCTTGAAAATTAAATCTGCCGACATTTGGCTGAAAACGTCTAACACCGCGTATTGATATTTTGGATTGTCTACAAAAAATTTTTGTTTCTGCATAAATTTATAAAAAAAGTCAACGCCTTCAATTAAATTTAATGAAGATTCTTTTACGGTACCGGGCAATGCAGTTCCGGAATCGGCGTGCTGTCTGTAGTGATAGCCGATAAAAGGAACGCGCACATAATTTTTGGCGCAACTCAGACACATAGCCGAAAAAATAAAATCTTCAGAAACTGTGATTATCGGAAAGGTTATACTGTTTTCAATCAAAAATTCACGGCGAAAAAATTTACTCCAGACCATACTGTTATATTGTCTACCGACAAAATCTGTCATACGTTTGGCAAGATCGAAAGTTTCAAGCGTCGGTTTTTCTGAAGCCGCCTCAGATTCCAAGATAAGAGGTTTATTTACAAATTTACCGTCAATTTCTCTGTACTCAAAACATTTTTCGGCATGTACAACATCGGCGTCAAATTCTTCGGCAACATTATAAAAATCTTCAAGCGCGGTTGCGTCTAAAAAGTCGTCGCTGTCAAGAAAAAAAATATATTTGCCTTTAGCCAAATTCATTGCGGCATTACGCGGAAAACCGGGGCAGCCGCTGTTTGGCGTTATCTTTGCAACCAAAAGTAATTGATTTTCAGATTCAAATTCTGAAATAAAATTTTCCGCAATACTGAAAGAATTATCGGTACTGCAGTCATCAATCACAATAACTTCAAAATTTTTCAGCGTCTGATTTAAAAGACTTTCCAAACATTCGCCGATATATTTTTCGGCGTTGTACATTGGAATAATTACAGAGACAGCCAAATTTTCAGTTGTTATGTTAAAAACCTCCTTCACTCAATATTTGATTTTTGCAACATTTTTTTCAAGTATTCAATTTCTTGTGACTGCTGTTTAATGAGCATTTTATAAATATTTGTCGAAGTGAAAAGATAATTTGCAAACGGAATATTTTTTTGCGGATCAAGTTTAAAAACTTCCCTGAAGTGTTCAGAAAAAATTTCTTCTACGTCCAAATTCATATCGAAGAAGAGATATTTAAACATTTTATCAGCAAACCACTGATTAAAAAAATCAATTATCCGATACTGGTATTTTGAATTTTCTTCAAAGAAATTTTGACTTTGCATAAAATTATCTAAGCAATAAACTCCTTCAATCAAATCCAGTAAACCTATTTTTATGTCACGATTTTTGTGAGTCGTTGAATCGCCGTGTATTCTGTTAATATAACCGACAAAAGGAATACGCACGTAATTTTTAGCCAACACGACATATTGAAACATAAAAATAAAATCCTCAGTAATTGTCATAGCCGGAAATTTTATATTGTTTCTGATTAAAAAATCACGGCGAAAAAATTTACTGCAAACCGTATTTGAATATTTTATATCCATAATATCTTCAATACGTTTGGCAATGTCAAAAGTTTCAAATGTAGGCTGTTCTATACGCGGACTGTTTTTCATTGTTTTAGCCGTAGTTTCAAACTTGCCGTTAATGTATTCGTATTTTAACGTTACATTCGCATCGACAACATCAGCGTTAAATTTTTCAGCCGTGTTGTAAAAAATTTCCAGTACGTCTTCAGATAAAAAATCGTCGCTGTCCATAAAATGGACATATTTGCCTTTTGCCATATCTAATGCAAAATTGCGCGGAATACCGGGACAGCCGCTATTTTGCGTAAATGTGACGGTTATAAGCCGGTTATTTTTAGATTCAAACGCGGGAATAAATTTTTCTGCAATTTCAAGCGAATTATCGGTACTGCAATCATCAACCACAATCACTTCAATATTTTTCAGCGTTTGCTTTAAAATACTTTCCAAACATTCGCCGATATATTTTTCCACGTTGTACATTGGAATAATTACTGATACGACGGGATTTTTTTCTTTAGCCATAAAAAACACCTATTTTTTTAAAACGTCAGCAATATAATTTTCTGCAACGAGCAAAACGAAATTTTGACAAGTTGCCGCTGTTGATTCGTCCCAAGGACTGCCGTTGGTAACGTTATTTGAAATTACACGAATACCAATGAAAGGAATGCTTGCACTTTGGCAAATTGACGCGGCGGCGTTATTTTCCATTTCTTCGCAGAGTGAACCGTATTTTTTATTTAAAAAATTTATGTAGTCTACATTTGAATTCCAAATATTGCTGCTGCTGATTGTGCCGACTGCAACGGCAAATTCACTGTGAGAATCGGCGGCTTTTTTTGCAACTTTCAAAAGTTTTGAATCAGCAAAAAATTCTTTGTGCGGCTGAAAAAAATTTGTTGTCACGTCGTAAGCGTAAACGCCGCGCATTTCTTGGGCAGTAAAATCAACGCCCGCGCCTGCAGGAGAAAATTCAGTTTTGTAAGCCGCACTGTCAATACTTTTTGAACCGATAACAATATCATTCAAATATAAATCTGCAACGTGCCCGCCTGCAGTTCCTTGATTTATCACGGCAACAGGATTAAATTTTTCAATACCAATGACGGTTGACGCCGCCGCATTTGCCATTCCCTGTTCAGTACGTGCAATAACTACGGGATAATTTTTGTAAGTTCCCGCCACGTAAAAATAATTTGAAAATCTGTAGGCTACGGGATTTTTTAAAGACTTCACCAAATTTTCAATTTCAACGTTCATTGCGCCTTGAATCATCAGGGGACGTTGACTGCTTTTATATTTATTTTTTTGCGGAAGAGTTTTGAAATATTTTTCGATTTCAGCGACACTAATTTCTGTTTGTTCGTCAGCAACATCTACATTAATTTGTTCTTTCGCATTTACAAAATTTGGAAATGCAACGCTGAAAATCAGAAAAAATATCGCCGCAAATATTTTAAAATTTTTTATCATTACGCAAAACGTCCGCTAAGTTCCTTTAATCCGGGATCAGTTGTGCCGTTACCGATGGCGTTAAATTTCCATTCGCCATTTTTTTTGTAGACTTCACCGGCAATCATTGCCAACATTCCTGTATAATCGTCGCTCAAATTGTAGCGGCAAAGTTCTTCGCCGTTTTCACTGTCAACAATTCTGATGAACGCATTTTTAATCATGCCGAAATCTTGCTTGCGGTCAACTGCCTTGTAAATGTTGACGACAAAAACCAATTTATCATAATCTGCAGGAATTTTATTCAAGTCAATAAAAATTTGTTCGTCGTCGCCTTCGCCTTCGCCTGTGAGATTGTCGCCCATATGTTTCACCGCGCCGCTGAAGTGTTCCAAATTTCCGAAATAAACAATATCGTCAACAGCAGAAAGTTTGCCGTTTTTGCAAACGAAAACTGAAGCGTCGCAGTCAATATTTGGTGTGCTGTTGAAAATACTGCTGAAGAATCCGCCGCCGCTTTTAGGTTGAGCCGCATCCCAGCCGAGACCGACCATTAATTTTGTAAGTTTACTTCCGTTGGATTTAACGAGATTAACTTTCTGCCCTTTTTTCAAAAGATTTACAGCCATTTTTAATCTTCCTTTCTATAAAAAAATAGGAGCAGGTTCTAGCGGTTAGGTGTCAGGTTTAAGAAAAATTTTATAATTCAAAATCCCAAGCCCTATTATCTAAAATCCTACTCCATAGCAAAAAAACTTTTTATAAAATAACAAATTAAATATTTACGCCGTAATTGCGACCAAGTGATGCAAGACCGCCTTCAAAGCCGCTGCCGATGGCGTTAAATTTCCATTCGCCTTTATTGCGATAGAGTTCGCCGACAACTACCGCTGTTTCAACTGAAAAATCTTCGCCCAAATCATAGCGAATCAATTCTTCACCGGTTGCCGCATTTACTACGCGGATAAAAGCATTTTCAACTTGTCCGAAATTTTGCTTGCGTTGTTCAGCTTCATAGATTGTAACTGTGAAGTCGATTTTTTCAACGTCAGCAGGAACTTTATCAAGAGCAATTTTAATTTCTTCGTCGTCGCCTTCACCTTGACCGGTAAGGTTATCGCCCAAATGTTCAACCGCGCCGCTTTCATGTTTCAAATTGCCGTAGAAAACAAAATCAGCATCGCTGCGGACTTTGCCGTTTGCGCCGAGCAAGAAAACTGATGCGTCCAAGTCAAAATCTTTGCCGCCATCATATTTGTTTGTGTCCCAACCAAGACCAACTACAACTTCTTTTAATCCGGGATTAGTCTTTGTCAAGTCAACTTTTTGTCCTTTAGCTAAACTTACTGCCATAAAAATTTCCTCCTTAAAAAGAAACATTTTTAGAACCGTCATTAATTTACCACAAACTAATAAAAATTGCAACTTACAATTTTTTCATTTTCGGTAAAAATTAAAAATTCGTTTCAAAACTTTCAAGTCTTTCGCTGTCCAATATTTCACGGACAAAATTTAGGTGTTGTTGAATAATTAAACTTTTTTGTAATTTTTATTTTGAAATGTACTTTCTTTTTTCCGAAGCAAAAGTAGTTGGATAGTGGTGTAGCAGGTAGCGGTTAGCTATCAGCTATTGGCTATCAGCTACCCCACTATCACACTACAAACAGTCCGCACTTTGCGGATTTTTAATTTTTTCAACACACCCTAGTTATCTTTCATTATAAAAAATAAATCACCGACAAAAAATTTTTTCAAGTATTCAATAAAAATTGACAATTAAAAAACAAGCTGATAAAATTTTTTCGCTAATTTTTTAAGGTTATGTAAACTGGAAAGGAACTTTTTTAATGAGTAAAAATGAAAAAATCCGCAATGTAGCAATTATTGCCCACGTAGATCACGGCAAAACAACTTTGGTTGACGCAATGTTAAAACAGAGCCACATTTTCAGAGAAAATGAACAAGTTGTAGAACGTGTAATGGACAGCGGCGATTTGGAACGCGAACGCGGAATTACAATTTTGTCGAAAAATACTGCCATTTCTTACAACGGCTTTAAAATAAATTTGATTGATACACCCGGTCACGCAGATTTCGGCGGCGAAGTTGAGCGCGTTTTGCGTATGGCGGACGGCGTTTTATTGTTGGTTGATTCTGCTGAAGGCGTTATGCCGCAAACTAAATTTGTATTGCGCAAGGCGTTAGAAAATAAATTAAAACCAATCGTAGTTATAAATAAAATCGACCGCCCCGACGCTCGTATTGACGAAGTTGCTGATGAAGTTTTGGAACTTTTTATGGAACTTGACGCGGACGACGAACAGTTAGATTTTGAAACGGTTTACACCGCCGCAAAAGCCGGTATCGCCAAGAAAAATATTAACGACGAAAACAGCGATTTAAAACCGCTTATGGACACGATTATAAAAGAAATTCCTGCGCCTGAAGGCGAAGTCGATAAGCCTTTGCAAATGGTTATCACGACGCTTGAAGCTGATGATTACGTCGGAAAAATTTCAATCGGCAGAGTACATCGCGGCAAAATTAAAGCCGGTGAAGTTGTTGCACTTATAAGCAACGGCGAAATTAAAAAAGCCAAAGTCGGCAAAGTTTTCACTTACGAAGGTTTAAACCGCGTCGAAGTTGACGAGGCGCAAATGGGCGAAATTATCGCAATTACCGGCTTAACTGAAGGATCAATCGGCGATACCATTGCAGATTTTGAAAATCCTGAAGCGTTGCCGGGTATTCGTGTTGACGAACCAACTTTGAGCATGACTTTTGGCGTTAATACAAGTCCTTTTGCCGGCAAAGAAGGGCAATTTGTAACAAGCCGCCATATCAGAGACAGACTTTTCAAAGAGGCTCAAACTAACGTTGCATTGCGCGTTGAAGAAACTGATTCTGCAGACGTTTTCAAAGTCAGTGGACGCGGCGAATTGCATTTGTCCATTTTGATTGAAACAATGCGCCGCGAAGGTTACGAAATGCAAATTGGCAAGCCTGAAGTTGTCTACAAATTTATTGACGGCAAAAAATATGAACCGATTGAAAATTTAACTGTTGAAGTGCCGCAAGAATACATGGGAACGGCTATGGAAAGTTTGGGACGCCGTAAGGCTGAAATGGTTGATATGACGGAAATTGCGGGCTATATGCGAATTAATTTTCTTATACCTGCACGCGGCTTGATTGGTTTCCGCTCCGAACTTTTGACTTCAACGCGCGGTAACGGCATTATGAATCACGTTTTTCACAGCTACGAGCCTTACAAAGGCGACATTCCCGGACGTTCACGCGGCAGCCTTGTTGCATTTGAACAGGGTACTACTACAGGTTACGGAATTTATAACCTGCAGGATCGCGGCGTTATGTTCATTGAACCGAATCAACAAGTTTATGAAGGTATGATTGTCGGCGAAAATTCCCGCGAAATGGACATTGATATTAATCCCTGCAAGCAAAAACACGTTACAAATATGCGTTCGTCTTCATCAGATGAAGCGATTAGACTTGTACCGCCGCGCTTTATGAGTTTGGAACAGGCGTTGGAATATATTAACGATGATGAACTTGTTGAAGTTACGCCTTCTTCAATTCGTTTGAGAAAGGCGATTTTGGACAGAAATACACGCGGCAGACTTGCCAAAAATTCCCGTAAATCAGAAAATTAGTGGTTAGTAGATAGTGGTTAGTGGTTAGTAAAAAAAACTGTGCAACCTTTGCAATTAACGGTAACCCGGCGCGCAAGGACGCGCGCGCCGCCGCCATTGATTCAAGGACTGAATCTCTGGCGGTTTGAACACCCTTTCTTTTGTTACTTGCAAATTCGACGAGTAGGAGCGTTTGCTTTTGTGGCTTGGACAAAGAAAAGTAAATTTCAAAAATAAAATTTTTCTAAAAAAAGAATTTTCCAACCATACAGGGCTAGGTGCTGTTGAATTATACAACTTTTTTGTTATTTTTAAATGTACTTTTTCTTTGCTCGTCCAAAGAAAAAGTACCAAAAAGAAAAGACGTTTATCTAATCCGCAAAGCTGCTAGAATGTCGTACGCTCTTAGTAGGTAAGCTCCTTGCGCGGTTGCGTAGCAAGCGTGCTCTCCTAAGGTCGCACGAAC
>CAJOGS010000086.1 GCA_905234045.1 uncultured Selenomonadaceae bacterium
CGTTTTTTTCGCGGACGAAAAAACAGCACCGCAAAAAGCGTCTTTCTTGCAAATGCGAGGAGTACGAGCATTTGCTGTATCTTTTTCTTTGACAAGACAAAGAAAAAGTACATTCAATATAAAAAAAGAGTTTACCAACACGCCATAGCAAAGCTAAGTAAATTTCAAGATAAAAATTTTCAAAAGATTTTATCCCACCGCATTAATAAACAAAACTAATTTGCCGCGCAGGGCTCGCAAAAATAAATTAAAAAAAGCCATAAAAAATTTTAATATTCTCTGCAAAAAAAATTGCCGCATATTTCAGCGGCGTTTTTTAATATGCACCTTTGCCGCTCGTGACGGCTTTAACAGTTTTGAACAGGTACAGAATATCAATCCAGACCGACCAGTTGCGAACGTACCACGTATCCATTTCAACGCGCTCTTCGTAGGTTGTATCAGATCTTCCTGAAACTTGCCAAAAGCCGGTAATACCGGGCGGCACCATAAAATATTCACGAATAAATTTTCCGTAACGATTAATTTCGGCGTCAACGATTGGACGAGGACCGACTAAAGACATTTCGCCTGTCAGCACGTTAAAAAGTTGCGGCAATTCATCAAGTGAAGTTTTTCTTAGAATTGCGCCAAGTTTTGTAACACGCGGATCGTTAGTCAGTTTAAAAGATTCTTCCCACTCTTTTTTTGCGTCAGGATTTTCATCAAGATATTTCTGCAAATCAAATCCTTGTTTCATAGTTTGGAATTTGTAGCAATTAAAATGTTTTCCCGCCATTCCAACGCGACGATGAGCAAAAATTACTCTGCCGCGATTGTCTATTGCCACGATAATTGCCAAAATAATTAAAATCGGCGAAATTAATATACCGCCCAAAATCGTAAGCGTTAAATCAAAAATGCGTTTGAAAAATCTGTTGTAAGGGCTTGCAAGATTGTTTTTCAGATTCAGCATTAAAATTTCTTCAGTGAACAAAATCGAAGTTTCAACGCTTGCCATTGGCGTACCGATTAAATCTGGAATGAATGAAATATGCTCAACCGTATTTTGAATTTTGGTTATTAAATTTTGAAGATTTTCCTTGCTCAAACCGGGCGCGGCAATTATTACGGTATTAACTTTGTAAGTTTTTACGACATTTTTTAAATTGTTGAAACCGCCAATTATCGGGAATTTTTTCGGCAAAGTTTCTGAAATCGGCTTATCGTCCAGAATACCGACAATATTGTATCTGTAACCTAAATCTTCGCTCCAAAATCTTACAATTCTTTCAGCGGTTTTACCTGCGCCGACAAGGATAACTTTTTCAGTGAATAAATTTTTGCGTTTCAAAAATTTCATTACGGCATAACGAACAACGCAAATATTAAAAAGCGCGGTCGGCATAAGCAAAAGCATAAAAAGTCTTGACGATTGGTTACTTGCTTTCAGTAAATAAATTACGATAATTGCCGCAATCCAGCCGTAAAAAACCGCCATAAAAATATCGCGCATTGTGTCTACAATCGGTTTCATCTGCTTGTAAGAATGTGCTTGTGTCAGGAAAATTATAAAAATTGCCGGAACGAAAATAAAAATATACGAGTAAGAATAGAAATAGTACATATTGTACCAGCAGTCCGCCGCGTTTCTGATGAACAGCGAAATAAATTGCGCGGCGACAACAGCCACATAATCGCAAGCCACAAAAGTTATTTTTGGTAGTAGCCGACGCATAAAAAACTCCTTTAAAAAAAAATAGCAGCCAGATAACTAACCGCTAAAATTTAACAGAATGAATTGCAAAATTAAAATCTGTTTTCTCTGCCTTTTCTGAGGCGTTCAAGATTGTCTCTGTGTTTGGCAATGATAAACGCCATAACAATAATCATGAAAATGATATAGTAATTGTTGTAATGTAAAAACGCAGTGAAAATTGGAGCCATAATTGCAGCAGTGATTGAACCGAGTGAAACATAACGGGTTGCAAAAACAACTGCGCCCCAAGCGATAACAACTGCCAAAGCTACTTTCGGCATTAAGATTGAGAGAACGCCGAGAGTTGTTGAAACGCCTTTGCCGCCTTTGAGTTGCATGAAAATGCTGAAAATGTTACCGATAATGGCGAACAAGCCGCAAAGCATCATTGCTTCAGGTGTGCCAATGCAAGTCATACCGAGTAAAACAGCAATTTCGCCTTTGAAGAAGTCGATTAAAA
This sequence comes from uncultured Selenomonadaceae bacterium, assembly GCA_905234045.1. GTDB lineage: Bacteria > Bacillota > Negativicutes > Selenomonadales > Selenomonadaceae > Quinella. The sequence continues at coordinate 2,199 of CAJOGS010000086.1, forward strand.
AGACAGCTGCGCCGCCTTTTTTGCCGAGTACGCGGAAAGCATTTGTAGCACCGATATTGCCACTGCCAAGACGGCGTAAATCACGGCGGTAAAATGTTTTACCTAAGATTAAACCTGTTGGAATGGAGCCGAGCAAATAGCTCACGATTAAGAGAACAACTAACAAGAAAAACACCTCCAAAAAATTAATTATTAAAAAAATTAACCGCAAAAGCAAAATATGTATTTGGGTACGGTTTATTTTTCAGCGTGAAATGCCAAACATTAAAATTTACTCTTCTGATTCATTGCGTTTGCGAATTACAAATTTTAAAGGTGTTCCTTCAAAACCGTAAGTATCGCGCAGTTTATTTTCAATAAATCGCAGATACGAAAAGTGCATTAATTCAGGATCATTTACAAAAATTACAAAACGCGGCGGACAAATATCGGCTTGCGTCATAAATAAAATTTTTAACTGCTTGCCTTTTTTTGTCGGCGGCGGATTAACTGCCACAGCGTCTCTAATCAGTTCATTTAAAACGCTTGTTTGAATACGCATTGTTTGCTGTTCAACAACGAATTTAACAAGTTCGGTAACTCTGTCAACGCGCTGTCCCGTCAATGCACTCAAATATAAAACCGGCGCATATTGCAAAAATCCAATTTCGTCGCGCAGTTCATCAGTAAATCTGTTTGTAGATCTGTCGTGCTTGTTCGGGAAAATATCCCACTTGTTGACGATTATAACACAACCTTTGCCGCTGTCGTGCGCGTAGCCGGCAATTTTTTTATCTTGCTCGGTAATTCCTTCAGGCGCGTCAATCAGCATTAAAATAACGTCGGCTCTGTCAATCGCACGCAGTGAACGCATAACGCTATAATATTCAACGGCGTCTTCAACTTTGGATTTTCGACGCATTCCCGCCGTATCAATCAAAGTAAATTTTGTGCCGTCTTTAAAAAAGTGCGTGTCAATGGCGTCGCGGGTTGTACCGGCAATATCTGAAACTATAACGCGCTCTTCGCCCAAAAGTTTATTGACGAGTGAAGATTTTCCGACATTCGGACGCCCTATAACTGCAATTCTTATTTCGTCGTCGTCGTGCGTTTCGCCTTCATTGTCAGGAAAATTTTTTATAACTTCGTCCAAAAGGTCGCCGAGATTCAGCGCGTTGCTTGCAGAAATTCCAATCGGCGTACCCAATCCCAAATTATAAAATTCGTAAATGTCAGGCTCAAGGTTTACGCTGTCAACTTTGTTTACCGCAATTACAATCGGTTTTTTAGACGTGCGAAGCAATTTTGAAATATCTTCATCGGCTGAAGTTAAACCTGCGCGCCCGTCAACCACAAAAATAATCACGTCGGCTTCAGACATTGCAATTTGCGCTTGAGTTTTAATTTCGTCAAGAATTTTGTTGCCGTTGGAATAAATTTCAATTCCGCCCGTGTCAATCAAAGTAAATTCGTGCTCCAGCCACGTTGCGTCCATATAAATTCTGTCACGAGTAACGCCGGGCATATCGTCCACAATCGAAACGCGCTTTTTTCCAATTTGATTGAAAAGCGTTGACTTGCCGACATTTGGACGCCCGACAATCGCTACAATAGGTTTACTCATCTTATCACCTCCGGTGTAGTGGTTAGTAAATTACTGGGGTGTTTTGAATAATTCAGTTTTAAATGTTTTCTAATTGAACGTACTTTTTCTTTGTCTTGTCAAAGAAAAAGTACCAAAAAGAAAGACGCTTTTTGCGGTGCTGTTTTTTCGTCCTCGAAAAAAACGCACCGAGCAAATGCTCTTATTCATCGCATTTGCAAGGCGCACGTCCTGTGCGCCATCCTAGTTTTTCGCTATCATCGAACAAAAATTAATTCGTTAGCAATTTCAATCAATTTTTCAACAAGCCCTAGCAGCTTTGCGGATTCCCAAAAGCACTTTTCCTTTGGTACTTGCGCGGCTTGCTTGCAAGGCGTGCTCTTTAGTAATTTTTTTGCTTCGGAAAAAAGAATGTACATTTAAAAAAATATCAGTAAATAAATTTAATCAGTAAAAATTGATTTTTTCAACACGCCCTAGTGATTTACTAACAAACTATCACACTACCAAACTATACAACTACCGAACTACAAAACGTCCAAAAGATTTTTGCCGTGACTAAATAAAACGGTACGATTAATTTTGGCGGCGGTAACTTCAATATTTAAATTCAAAACTTGCAAAACTTCAGACGGTTTAACAGTGCCGTCAAGAAAAATTTTAGTGCCGAAAGTTATCAAAATGCCTCCGTCAACTTTTGAAACTTTCACAGGCTCGGCAATGTAATTTTTAATTTCAATTTCGCGTGTATGTTTAGGAGTAATGCGGGTAAAATGAATTTCTTTGGCGGCGTTGAAATTTTGGGCGGCGGTTAAAGCGGTTTCAAAATCTGCGTCAACAAAAATTTCATACCGAGAAAAATCAATCGCCGCTGACAGTGCAGTAACTTTGCCGGAAAATTTTCTGATTCGTACAATTTCCGCGCCCTTCGGCAGTTGGGAATTTAACCGCGCCATAACTTCATTACTTTTGATATTTTGCGAAAGTTCAAAATCGACATATTCGCAATCACTGGTAATACCGACGCCCAACGCTGTTGCAAATGAAACTTTCAAATGCGGATTGAATCCTTCAGAATAGGCGGCGGGCAGTTTTGAACGCAGGAGCGCACTCATAAAAACGTTCATATATTCTAAGTGCGAAAGGAAGGCAATTTCAGACCCCTTGCGAATTTGAGCCCTGTACTTTGTAGTTGGATAGTGTGGTAGTGTTGTAGTTTTGTAGTTTTGTAGTGGAGTAGTGCCGTCCTCCGTCCCCTGTATCCTGTCTCCTGTCCCCTGTTCCCTGTTTTCTCCTGCGAAGTCAACAATATTAACGCCGAGATTCATACAAACGCCGCAACCCGTGCAGGAAGTTCGGCGACAATCGCGGGTAGTTTTGCCGATTTCAGATTTTTCAAGTTCGCTGACAAGAAAAGATTTATTGACGCCGGGCGAAGTATGATCCCACGCCAACGGCTCATTAATATTGCGCGTGCGTTCGCTGAAATATTTCATATCGACGCCGCAACTTTCAAACGCCGCCGCCCATACGTCGAATTTAAATAAATCGCTCCAGCCGTCGAATTTTGCACCGTTGCGCCACGCAGTTTCAATAACTTTGCAAATTCGTCTGTCACCGCGTGCAATCGCTCCTTCAAGCACTGAAAGTTTTGCATCGTGATAGTTGTAAGTTATGGCGCGGTCGGTTATCAAACTTTTCAAAAGTTTTTGGCGGCGCATAAATTCATCAAGTGAAATTTGTCCGAACCATTGAAACGGCGTGAAAGGTTTCGGCACAAAACAAGAAACGCTGACAGTAACTTTAACGTCGCGGCGGTGTTTAATTTGGCGATATAAATTTGCAACTTTCTGCGCCAAATCCGCAATTCCGGCAATATCTTCATCAGTTTCAGTCGGCAAACCCATCATAAAATAAAGTTTAATCGTCTTCCAGCCCTTTTCAAACGCCGCGCCGCAAGCCTCAAGCAAATTTTCTTCAGTAACATTTTTATTTATAACGTCACGCAGTCTTTGAGTACCCGCCTCCGGCGCAAATGTCAAGCCGCTTTTTCTTACGGCTTGCATTCTGTTCGCAAGTTCAATCGAAAAACTGTCAATTCTCAAACTCGGCAGAGAAAAACTGACTTTTTCGTTGCGAAAATCTTCCATAAGTTCATCTACAAGGCGATTCAGGCAGGAATAATCCGCACTGCTCAAACTGGTTAAAGACATTTCGTCGTAACCGCTGACATCAATTAAACGCCGCGCAGTCTCTTTCAGATTTTCAACCGTCCGCTCTCGCGCAGGTCTGTAACACATACCCGCCTGACAAAATCTGCAACCCCTGCTGCAACCTCTGAAAAGTTCCAACATTGCGCGATTATGAACAATATCAATAAACGGTACAAGCGGCTTTTCAACCGTCGCAACTTCATTCATATCTTTGCAAACGCGCTTATAAATAATTTTTGGCGCATTTTCCAAAACTTTCATACCGACAAAATTTTTATCGTCATAAATCGGTTCATAAAAACTCGGTACATAAATTCCCGCAACGTCCAAAAGTTTTTTCAGAAAACCGCGCCGCCCGCCGACTTTGCCGCCGTTTTTCCATTCAATAAATTTTTCAACAACTTCATTTAAAATAATTTCGCCTTCGCCGACTACAAAGAAATCAAAAAAATCAGCCATTGGCTCGACGTTGTAGACGCAAGGACCGCCGCCTATTACAAATGGTTCATCATCGGTGCGATTTGCCGCGTGTAAATTTATTCCCGCCATATCCAACATATTCAGCACATTTGAAAAAATCATTTCGTACTGCAGGGAAAAGCCGAGAAAATCAAAATCTTTTACGGCGCGTTTTGACTCCAGCGAAAACAGCGGAATATTTTTAGCGCGCATTTCGGCTTCCATATCAGTCCACACTGCGTAAACTCTTTCGCAAAGTGTATCATTGCGCCGATTCATAATGCCGTACAAAATGGCAAGTCCCAAATTCGACATTCCGACTTCGTAAACGTCCGGCAACGCTAAAACCATTTTGCAACTTGCAGCGTCCCAATTTTTTTTGACAATGTTAAATTCGCCGCCGGTGTATCGCGCAGGCTTTGTAACTTTTTGTAAAATTTCATAAGGTATTTGAATCATAAAAATCTCTCACAATCTAAAAAAATTATTTGAAATAAAATCGCAGTTGAAACCCGGCGCGCAAGGACGCGCGCCGCCGCAACTAAAGAGCACGCTTGATACGCAACCGCGCAGGATTCAAGGATTGAATCTCTGGCGGTTAAAAGCTCTTTTCTTTTGTTACTTGCAAATGCGAGGAGTACGAGCATTTGCTTTTGGAGCAGCAAAGAAAAGTAAATCTAAAAATCTAAAAATTAAAATCAAACAAAGAAAAAATGTGTTCAATATTAAAAAAGTTTTAAAGAAAAATACGTTTCAAAAGAAAAATTTATTAAAAATTTTAATAGACATTAAAAAATTTAGCAACCTTTTTCTTGACAAGTTGAATAGTTTTGTTTATTAT
>CAJOGS010000087.1 GCA_905234045.1 uncultured Selenomonadaceae bacterium
AATCGCCGCAACCAACAGCATAACCATTTGAATAACCGCAGTCATTGAAATTGCTTTCAATTCGCCTTTTGCGTTCGGGAAGTGCGGCAATAAGTCAGGGAAGTTGCCGAGTACCGCAATAACTAAAATACCTGCAAAGAAAATGTACATTGCGTGAAAATAACTTGCCGGTAATTCTTTTCCTTGAAGTGATTCAGAATCGCCGTAAACATACGCTTTATTTTCGGGATCTTTGATAAATTCTTGAAATTGCGGATCGTCCGCCAATTCTTTACCGCGTCTGTAACTCCATAATGCCGCAAAAAATACGCCCAAGCCCGTTGCAGGAACTGAAACCGCCAAAATTTGTAAAACCGTGTAATTGTAACCTGCAGTTGCCATAAATCCAACGATTGAAACTATTGCAACCGAAACAGGCGATGCACAAATTCCCATTTGTGATGCTACAGATGATACCGCCATTGGACGTTCGGGACGGATATTTTGCTTAATCGCAATATCGTAAATGATTGGGAACATTGTATAAACAACATGCCCCGTGCCGCAAAGTACCGTTAAAAACCACGTCGTCATTGGTGCCAAAATGGTTACATGTTTTGGATTATTGCGCAAGAATTTTTCAGCGTATTGCAACATAACCGTTAAACCGCCGGAAGTTTGAAGAAAGCCCGCGCAAGTTACAACCGCCAAAATTGTCAGCATAACATCAATCGGAGGTGAACCCGGTTTGTAGCCGAATCCGAATACATAAATTACAAGTCCAATGCCACTGATAACAGCTAAACCAATTCCGCCGTGCCTAACGCCGACAATCAAACACGCCAATAATACAAGAAATCCAAGTGCCATTTCCATGAAGTTTCACCCTCTCCTAAAAAAAATATTTACGTTAAAAATATTCTAGTTTTTAAAATCATTTCCTGCACTTTGATTATTTTTTTAAAAGTCTTGACTTTTTGTCTAATTAGTGGTAACCTTTAGCAACCGAAAGAAAGGGGCTGATGAGTTGGCGGACGAAAATAAAATTACAGTTGAAAATGAGGACGGTGACAGCGCGGAATTTGATAATAATTTGGCGTCTTCTCCCGAAGAAATAAAACCTGAAAATAACGATTTAAATTTATTGTCTGAACTCGAAAAAGTCAAAAATGAACTCAATGACAAGAAAGATAAATTTTTAAGACTTCAAGCGGATTTTGACAATTTCCGCAAGCGAATGGCGAAAGAAAAAATTGAACTTTCGGCAGTAATTGAACAAGAATTTTTGACAGATTTATTGCCGCTTTTGGACAATTTGGAAAGAGCAAGCAGCGCGGCTGAAAATGAAAATTCAACCGTCGAAACACTGCGAAAAGGCATTGAAATGATTCGTAACGACACAATCGCCGCCTTGACTAAGCACGGGCTTGAACATATCGAAACGGCAGGTAAAATGTTTGATCCGAATTTTCATACTGCAGTTGGAGTAGTGCAGGACGATTCAAAAGAAGACGGCACTATAGCCGCAGAATTTCAACGCGGTTACATGGCGCATGGCAAAGTCATTCGCGCAAGTATGGTGCAAGTTGTTAAAAATGATTAATTGGAGGAAAAAATCATGGGCAAAATTATTGGTATAGATTTAGGTACAACAAACAGCGTCGTCAGCGTATTGGAAGGCGGCGAACCTACAGTTATTACTAATCCTGAAGGCAGCAGAATCACTCCTTCAGTTGTAGGTTTTACGAAAGATGGACAACGTTTAATTGGTAATCTTGCAAAACGTCAAGCAATTTCAAATCCTGAAAGAACAATTTCATCAATTAAACGTCATATGGGCGAAAATTACAAAGTATCAATCGATGGAAAAGATTATACACCGCCGGAAATTTCTGCAATGGTTTTACAAAAACTGAAAGCGGACGCTGAAGCATATCTCGGCGAAACTGTAACTCAAGCAGTTATTACAGTTCCTGCTTACTTCAATGACAGCCAAAGACAAGCAACCAAAGACGCGGGCAAAATTGCAGGTCTCGAAGTTTTGAGAATTATCAACGAACCTACAGCGGCGGCTCTTGCCTACGGTCTCGACAAAGACAGCGACGAAACTATTTTGGTATTTGACTTGGGCGGCGGTACTTTCGATGTTTCGATTTTGGAATTGACAGAAGGAACTTTCGACGTTCAAGCGACAAACGGCGATACACATTTGGGCGGCGATGACTTCGATAAAAAAGTTATGGACTGGATGGTTGCCGAATTTAAGAAAGAAAACGGCGTTGACTTGTCAGCAGATAAAATGGCGGCTCAACGTTTGATTGAGGCGGCTGAAAAAGCTAAAATCGAACTCAGTTCAATGACTTCAACCAATATTAATTTGCCGTTCATTACTGCAGATGCAAGCGGTCCAAAACATTTGGATTTGACTTTGACACGCGCAAAATTTGACGAACTTACACGCGATTTGGTTGAACGCACAATGGGTCCGACAAAACTTGCAATGAAAGACGCAGGTTTAACCGGCAAAGATATTGATAAAATTATTTTGGTCGGCGGCTCTTCAAGAATCCCCGCTGTTCAAAATGCAATTCGTGAAATTCTCGGCAAAGAACCTTCAAAAGGCATTAACCCTGATGAATGTGTTTCAGTCGGCGCGGCTATTCAAGGCGGCGTACTTGCCGGCGAAGTTAAAGATGTTTTACTTTTGGACGTTACACCGCTTTCACTCGGTATTGAAACTTTGGGCGGCGTTTGCACAAAGATTATCGAACGCAATACAACCATTCCTACTCAAAAATCTCAAGTTTTCTCAACTGCGGCTGACAATCAATCAAGCGTTGAAATTCACGTCCTGCAAGGTGAACGCGAAATGGCGGCGGGCAATAAAACTCTCGGCAGATTTATTTTGTCAGATATTCCGCCTGCACCGCGTGGAGTTCCTCAAATTGAAGTTACTTTCGATATTGACGCTAACGGCATTGTTAATGTTTCTGCGAAAGACAAAGGCACGGGACGCGAACAAAAAATTACAATTCAATCTTCAAGCGGCATGAGCAAAGAAGATATTGACAAAATGGTTAAAGAAGCTGAAAAGAACGCGGCTGAAGATAAAAAGCAACGTGAAGCAGTTGACGCCAAAAACGAGGCTGAACAAACTGTTTACCAATCCGAAAAAGTTTGCAAAGATTTTGAAGGCAAAGTCAGCGAAGACCTTATTAAAGACGTTCGCACGGCGGCTGAATCCCTCAAAAATGATTTAAATTCTGCCGACACCGACACCCTTAAAAAGAAAACCGAAGAACTTCGCCAAGCACTTTACAAATTGAGTTCGGCGGCTTATCAGAGCGGCGCGGCTAACAATCAACAGTACAGCCAAGAAAATGCTCAACAGCAAAATACTACTTCCGATAAAAAAACAAATGATGACGGCACTATTGACGCCGAATATACTGAAAAATAGTTTGTTAGTGTGGTAGTGTGGTAGTGTGATAGTTTGGTAGTGCGGTAGTAAAAACTATAACACTATCCAACTATCCCACTACAAAACTACACCACTACAACAAGCGGGAGGGGGGAAATTTTCTTCCTTCCCGTTATTTCTGTTAGAAGGTGGAAATTATGGCGGACAAACCAAAAGATTTATATGAAATTCTCGGCGTCAATAAAAATGCTACTGACGACGAAATTAAAAAGGCTTATAAAAAACTGGCGAAAAAATGGCATCCTGATTTAAATCGTGACGACCCAAAAACTGCCGAGCAAAAAATGAAAGAAATTAATGTTGCTTACGACATTTTGAAAGACCCGCAAAAACGCGCTCAATATGATCAATTTGGACACGCGGCATTTACAAACGGCGGCGGCGGCTCAGGTTTTGGCGGCGGCGGCGTTAATTGGAGTGATATTTTCGGCGGAATGGGCGGCGGCGGCGGTACCGGCGATATTTTTGGCGATATTTTTGGGCAATTTTTCGGCGGCGGAGCAGGAAGTCGCGCACGTCGTCAACAAGGTCCTGTGCGCGGTTCTGATTTACGCTACGATTTAAGCATTACTTTTGAAGAGGCGGCATTCGGTAAAGATACAATGATAAAAGTTCCGCGTGATGAAATTTGTACTGAATGTGGCGGCACGGGCGCGGCGAAAGGTACAAGCCCCGAAACTTGTCCCGATTGTAATGGTACAGGCATGCGCCAAACTATCACAAAAACGCCTTTTGGCACAATTTCTAATGCGCGTCCTTGTGAACGTTGCAGAGGCACGGGCAAAATTATTAAAAGTCCTTGCAGTCATTGTAACGGAAAAGGCAAAGTTCGTGTTGAAAAAGACGTACGGTTAAATATTCCAAAAGGCGTTGATACAGGAAATCGCTTGCGTATTGCGAACGGCGGACAACCCGGCGAACGCGGCGGCGAAAATGGCGATTTGTACGTTTACATTAATGTTAGACCGCACCCGATTTTCCAACGCGAAGGGATTAACGTTTATTGCGAATTGCCAATTACTTTCACTCAAGCGGCACTCGGTGCAAAAGTTGACGCGCCGACGATTGACGGCAAAGTTGAATTGACAATTCCCGAAGGTATTCAATCCGGCGCAGTTTTAAAAATTAAAAATAAAGGTATTCAAATTTTACGCGGCGAAGGGCGCGGCGACGAATTTGTTAAAATTAAAGTTTTGACGCCGAAAAATCTTTCGGCATATCAGAGAAAACTTTTGCAGGATTTTGACAAAAACGGCAATGATAATAACCATCCTGAGCAAAAATCTTTCCTCGATAAATTGAAAGGGCTTTTCTCGTGATTTATCTGCAATTATTTTTGGAATTTGCGAAAATCAGTATAGTATGCGTCGGCGGCGGTTATGCGTCAATGCCGCTGATTCAAGCGGTTGTTGTCGATAATTATCACTGGCTGACACTGCCGGAATTTATCGACGTTTTCACAATTTCGCAGATGACGCCGGGACCAATCGGCGTAAACGCGGCAACTTTCGCAGGAATGAAAACGGCAGGAATCGGCGGCGCAATTTCGGCGACAATGGGATTTGTGACGCCGAGTCTTTTTCTTTGCATATTTTTGGCGAAAATTATTTTTAAATACGGCGAACTTGGAGCGATTCAAGGAATTTTGAACGGCTTGAGACCGGCGGTAATGGCGTTAATTGCGGCGGCGTGTATCAGTTTCGTACTTTTGGCAGTTTGGAACGTCGAAGAAATTCCTCAAAATTTTTCTGAAACATTCGACTTGAAAGGCGCAATAATTTTAATCGGCGCGTTAATTGTAACCAGAATGAAAATAAAAGCCATAACAGTTTTAATTGCGGCGGGCGCGGCAGGTTTAATTTTTGGGCAATTTTTATAAAAAATTTGGCAATTTAAGCCGTTGCGGTTATAATTTACTGACAAAAATAAAGGCGGTGTTGCCATGTATAATTTAGCGCGTTTTCTTGAAGCACAGGAAGACGATTATAAAACTGCGCTTGCCGAGATGAAAAACGGGCGCAAATTTTCACATTGGATTTGGTATATTTTTCCGCAACTCAAGGCATTAGGCAAAAGTTCAACGGCGCAATATTACGGCATTGAAAATCTTGACGAGGCGAAAGAATATTTGCAAAATGAAACTCTGCGCGCCCGTCTTTTGGAAATCAGCCGCGCCGTACTGGAAATTGAAAACAGCGACATTAAATATATTATGGGAAGTTCGATAGACGCAATGAAATTACTTTCATCAATGACGCTGTTTCATTTGGCGGAACCGACTCAAGAAATTTTTACAAAAGTAGTTGAAAAATATTACGGCGGAAATTTGGACTCCAACACGGTTGAATTATGCAAATAAATTTTTTTGGTGATTAATTATGATGCTGAAAATTTTCAAATTTTTATTTGAGATATATTTTTTTGTTTTTCCGATCAGCGCGGGGTGGTTGACTTACCGAAAATTGAAAGGCAAAGATTGCAAACGCGCTTGGAGAATAACAATTTCAAGCGGAATAATGCTTTTAATTACGTGGCTTGGCGTTTTTATGAATTCACCTGTAGAAGTGCGGGCGAATTATATTCACAAAGTCAAAGTATATTTCCATATCGAAGAGTGATTTCAAATGTTTAGCAATTTTATTGTAGCAGTCAGCGCGGTTATACCGCTATTTTTTTTAATGTCAGTCGGCGCGTTTGTAAAGTTCAGCAAACTTTTGACAGACGAGGAACTGAACCATTTAAACAGAATGGTTTTCCGCGTCTTTTTCTTTTGTATGATGTTTCACAGCATTTATACAACTGATTTGGCGGCGACTTTCAGACCAAAATTAATGATTTTCGGCGCGGGCGCAGTATTGACACTTTTTATTTTGCTGATGATTTTTATACCGAAAATTGAAAAAGATAACCGACGACGCGGCGTAATGGTACAGGCGATTTTTCGCAGTAATTTTGTAATAATGGGCGTGCCGATTGTGGCAAATATTTTTGGCGACGAAAATATAGCCGTTACAACAATGATGATTGCGGTTATAATTCCAATGTACAATATTTTTGCGGTATTTGCGCTTGAAACTTTCAGAGGCGGCAAAGTGCAAATTCTGCCGATTGTCACGGGAATTTTAAAAAATCCAATGATTTTGGGCGCAATTTCAGGCGCGTTGCTTTTAAATTTGGGCGTGCATATTCCCGCGCCGATTTTAAAACCGATTGGGCAAATTTCGGCAGCTACAACGCCTGTAGCATTGATAATTTTGGGCGCGTCATTTAAATTTGGCAGTGTAAAAAATCATCTGTCACAGCTTGTTAAATGCGTCATAAGCAGATTAATTTTAGTTCCTGCGATTGTTTTAACTGTTGCGATAATGCTCGGATTCAGAGGAATTGATTTTGTAACGTTAATTGCGATTTTCGGCACGCCCTGTGCGATAGTTTCGTTTGCAATGGCACAGCAAATGGGCGGTGATTCAGATTTAGCGGGTAATTGCGTGGTATTTACTTCGGCGTTATCATGCTTTACTATTTTTGGGTGGATATTATTTTTCAAGACGATTGGAATTTTTTAAATTTGCAATGGCTCGCAGCAAATTTTCTTACTCATCAAATTTGCAGGGCGGCGATTCAGATTTGGCGGGTAATTGCGTGGTATTTACTTCGGCGTTATCATGCTTTACTATTTTTGGGTGGATATTATTTTTCAAGACGATTG
>CAJOGS010000088.1 GCA_905234045.1 uncultured Selenomonadaceae bacterium
TCGTACTCCTCGCATTTGCAAGAAAGACGCTTTTTGCGGTGCTGTTTTTTCGTCCTCGAAAAAAACGCACCGCCCGCGCCGCGCGTCCTGCGCGGCATCTTAGTTCTTCGCTATCATCGAACAAAAATTAATTCGTTAGCAATTTCAATCATTTTTTCAACACGCACCAGCAGATAGATCGCTAGTCACTAACCACTAATAGCTAACTGCTAACAGCTAACAGCTAACTGCTAAAAAGCGCGCACCAACTTTTCCGCTCTCAGTCTACTTTTTTTAATTACTTTTCCAACAGCCCATAATATAAAAAAGATTTTACAAACACGCACTAAATTTACAAAAACTGTCAAGAATTGTGCCGCTTTCAATAAAAAAACAGAGACCGGAAAAAATCCTAATCTCTGCCTTTTTATATTACGTTTTCTGATTTTAGGCTTCTTTAGCTAATTCTTTGGCAAATTTTTCGCAATTTGCAATAGCATCTTCGTCAGGAGCATTTTCAGCAATTACTGTGCCAACGAGTTTTGCGCCTGCGTCTTTGGTGCGATCTGCCCAAGATTCCATCCATGCGCCGCCGCCCCAGCCGTAAGAGCCGAAAAGTAAAACAGGTACGCCGCTAAGTTTGCCTTCAGCGTCTGCGAAGAAAGGTTCAAATGAATCTTCTTCCAAAACTTCATCGCCCATTGCGGGACAACCAAACGCAAAAGCCGTATAATTAGACATATCGTCAGCTTTAAAGTCATCTACTTGGAAAAGTTCAACTTCAACGCCTTCCGCCTTTACGCCGTCAACAACTGCATTAGCCATTGCTTCTGTATTGCCGGTGCCGCTCCAATATACAACTGCAATTTTACTCATTTAAAAATCCCTCCAATTCATACGCCGCAATATTAACACAGCGGCTTTATTGCGTCAAGTTATATAAACTTAATGCATATTGGAAAATGGAAAAGTTAATCTGAAGAAAATAATTTTACCGACAATTTTTGTAGTTTTAACTACCAAACTATCACACTATCCCACTACCCAACTACAAGACTATTCAGTTATCAAATTTTTTCTGTCCAATTAATCGTAACAAATTCGCACCGATTACTATTGAAAAAATTATCTGCAAAATGTCTATTCCTTTATCAAAAATAAATGTCAGTTCTTCAACGTCCATTTCTTCAATTTTTTCGCAAGCAAATAAAAATCTGTAAATTATGACGCCCGGTAACATTGGTAAAAGTGGCGGAACAACAAGTATTGAAGATACAAGATTTAATCTTTGGCTGATTACGATTGCAAGATGTCCAATAAAAAATGCTGTGACAAATGTTGAAGATTCAAGATTTAAACCGACGTTTAAACATAACAAGTTTCTCAAAAAAATTGTAGACGCGCCCAATATTCCGACAGTAAGTAAAAATTTTTTTGGAATATTCATTGGAATTGCAAAACCTATCGCACAAATTGCCCCCGCTAAAGACAACCAAAATATATTTAAGTCAGGCGCAGTATCCATTAAAAGAAAATCACCAAAATATAAATAACGTAATCTTGAGCTAAATTCTACCGAGAAAATTATTCCGACTGTCATTGATAAAACTATGCAAAAAGTTCGGAAAAATTCTACCAATGATTTAAGAAAAAATTTATTTATTGCGTCAACTACTGCATTAATTATCGGAACGCCCGGTACTAAAAATAATGAACAGGCTATCATTGGTTTTAACGAGGGTACAGGCGGATAAAAATATGCACAGGTCGTTGAAATAAATGCCGCAAACGTAATTGCAAAATATTCGTTTACTTTGTGCTGTAATAATTTTATCTGAAAAAATTTTCCGCTCATAGCACAAAATGCCGTACAAATTATTTCATAAATATTTCCGCCGAATAAACAGCAAAAAGCTCCACATGCACAGCCGACAGCCAAAATTATTTTCCAATGCGAATAAATTTTTGGTTTTGCGGATATATATTCAAAAATACTTCTTAATTCTTCAAGCGTAACCGATTCTTTCAAAATTTGCCACGAAACTTTTGTCAGTGAGTAAATAATATAAAAATCAACCGCAGTTTTTTTACATTTTCTGAACGCAAATACAGATTTTTCGCCGTCAAAAACTTCAAGAAAAATTATTTGTTTCATTATTTGAAGTTCAAAATTTTTTTTGGAATTTTCATAAACTGTGCGACTCGATTTATCACGCGCAGAACTTTATCATTTGTAGCTCAGTTTTCTATCAAAATTTGACCGGCAGTCAGCATTAATTCCATTTTGGTATTAATATCTGTAATTTTTTCTTCCACAATATTACTCCTCAATAAAATTTTTTTTAATTATAACATAAAAAAAAGCCCGAAGGCTTGAAAGTAATTTTTACGCGGCTAAACTCTGCGAAAGTTGATAGTAAACGCCTTTTTTTGCAATTAAATTTTCGTGCGTACCTTCCTCAGTAATGTTGCCGTGTTCCAAAACTAAAATTCTGTTTGAATTGCGAACAGTCGCCAATCTGTGAGCAACGGTTATTGTTGTGCGATTTTCTGAAAGTTTTTGCATTGCTTTTTGAATTTGTCTTTCAGTCTCGTTATCCAGTGCGCTTGTAGCCTCGTCCAAAATTAAGATTTGGGGATTTCTCAAAAACATTCTTGCAATAGCCAAACGCTGTTTTTGACCGCCTGAAAGTTTTACGCCGCGTTCACCGATAAAAGTATCGTAACCGTTGGGAAGTGCGGAAATAAATTCATGCGCCTCTGCAAGTTTTGCCGCCGCCATAATTTCTTCATCTGTAGCATTTTCGCAACCGTAAGCAATATTATCTTTTACCGACGCCGAAAATAAAAATGTATCCTGCTGAATCATTCCAATTTCTTGGCGCAAACTTTCAGTTTTCAAAGTTTTAATGTCAGTGCCGTTGATTGAAATTTTTCCACTGCTCAAATCGTACATACCTAAAAGCAATTCACAGAGTGTAGTTTTTCCGCCGCCCGTCATTCCGACTATGCCGACATGTTCGCCCGCCGCAATTTTTAAATTAAAATCGTTGAAAAGCGGCGGATTATTTTCATATGCAAAATTGACGTGAGAAAATTCTATAGAATGTTTTTCGACTTTTTCCAAATTTGCAACACGTTCAGCCGACATTTCGTCAGATTCCGGCAAGTCCATTAATTCCTTGTATCTTTGAACTCCCGCCATTCCGCGCTGATAAACTTCTGTCAGCATCATTAATTGAAATACCGGACGCATGCACGCCATCATATAAAGCAGGAACGCTACAAGATCGCTGATTGTCATTAAATTCAAGCTGATTAACGCACTGCCCAAAACTGTAATTGTTAAGTTCATCAAGTTGGAAAAAAAATCCATACCGCCATGAAGTTTGCCGACGGTGCCAAAAGATTTTTCCTGTACCGACAAAAGATTTTCGCCGACGCGCATCATTTTTTGCAGTTCTTTTTCTTCATTGTTGAAAATTTTGACAAGTCGAATACCTTGCAAACTTTCTGAAATTTGCCCGCTTAAATCGCCTGTATTTTCCCGCGCCGCCATAAACATTTTTTTCATAGCGGCGTTCATTTTCATTACTTGAAAAGTTTTAAAGATCAGCAGAAATGTAACGACTGTTGCAAGTTGCCAATTCAGATAAAAAATTAAAGCCGTTGCGCCAATCATTGTGATTGTACAAGTTACGAAAAGGTGCGGAATTGCAAACATTAAATTTCCGACTTCAGAAATATCATTGACGAGACGCGATAAAAGTTGCCCGCTCTTTGCGTTATCGTAAAATGAATATCCCATACGCAACAAATGGCGGAAAAGTTTTTCACGCATTGCAAATTCAATTTTTGCGCCCATACCGCGTCCGAGACATTCAATTTTATAATTCAAAAAATAATTAACCGCGTAAACTGCGAACAAGCCGCCCGCTATTATCATCATATCTGCCGAAATTCCATTTGGCAAAAGTTCGTCCATAATGTAGCGAATCATCAGCGGCGAAATTAAACCGAGTGCCGCGCCTGTCAGTGAACCTAAAATCACAAATGCTACGGTTTTTTTGTGTGCCTTGTAAGTTTCCGAGAAAAATTTCAAATTGTCTTTAAACATTCCAACTCCCTCCTAAAACAAAAAAGTCACCTTGCAAATAATACAAGGTAACTTTTTTTGCGTCAATATTTTTGCCGTCGATTTAACCTGAGACTAATTATTTTTAATCTTGGTTTAATTTGCCTTCGGCTTTTTGAATCGTTTGAGTAGTCTCCTTGAGACTGTCACGAATTTTGCCTTTAACCGCCATTTCGGCATTAAATTTGGCGTCCTTCGCCTTTTCAACGGCGTTATCAACTTTTTCGGTTACGGTTTCTTTAACGCTGTCTTTCATATCTTTGAGAGTGTTTTTGGCGTTTTTTAAATCATTCGTGGCGGCTGAAACTCTTTCTTTTGCGTCGTCAACTGCGTTATCGAGTTTTTCGGCAACGCCGCCGAGTTTTTCAGCCGCTTTATCTACCATTGATTTAAACATTTCAATTCGCTCCCTTTTTAGATGGTCAGATGGTTAGATGTTCAGATTGTTAGTTGGTTAGGTTCTGATGAATAATACAACTTTTTTGTTATTTTTATTTTTAAATGTACTTTCTTTTTGCATTGCGAAAAAGTAGTGGGATAGTTGAGTAGTGTTATAGTGGTGTAGTAATTTACTATCCAACTACCGCACTATAACACTATCACACTACAAAGCGTCCTTGCGCGCACCAACTTTACCGTTCTTAGGCTAATTTTTTTTAGTTCGTCAGTCAGCAATTTTTTCCCTAGCCACTAGCCACTAGTCTCTAGCCCCTAACAACTACACCGTCCGCACTTTGCGGATTTTTTGAATCTAGCTATTAGCTACCGCACTACCACACTACCACACTACCGCACTACCACACTACCACACTATCACACTATTTCACGGACTAATTTTTCGGCAGTCTCAAACATTTTTGGCAAGCCTTCAGGATTTTTGCCGCCGGCTTGCGCCATATCAGGACGCCCGCCGCCGCCGCCGCCAATAATTTTTGAAATTTCCTTGACGATTTTACCGGAATGAACTCCGGCGGCTACCGCCTTTTTGTCGGCTTTTACTACAAGATTTACTTTGCCGTCATTTACCGCCGCCAAAACTGCAACGCCGTTTTCAATTTTATCAACAATGAAATCTGCAATTTCGCGCAGTTTATCCATATTTTCAGCTTGTGCAACGCCCGCCAAATATTTCAACGCGCCAATTTCTTTTGCACCAATCAAAAGTTTTTGCGCTTCAGCTTGTTCTCTGACCGCGTTTGCCTGTTCAATTTGCTTTTTCATCGCTTTATCTTCGGCAAGAATTTTTTCAACTTGTGCGGTTAAATCTTCTGCGCGAACTTTTAAAAGCGTCGAAACTGAATTTAAAATCTGATTCTGTTTATTTGCGTCTTGAATTGCGGAGCGTCCCGTTATAGCCTCAATTCTGCGAACTCCCGCCGCTACGCCGCTTTCGCTGATGATTTTAAATCTGCCGATTTGTCCGACGTTTTTAACGTGCGATCCGCCGCAAAGTTCAATGCTGAAATTTGGAACACTTACAACGCGCACAATATCGCCGTATTTTTCGCCGAATAAAGCCATTGCGCCCAATTTTTTGGCGTCGTCAATTTTCATCTGCTGAATATTAACATCAGCGGCTTTTAAAATTTCTTCGTTCACCATTTCTTCAACGGCGGCAAGTTGTTGAGCCGTTACAGGTTCAAAATTTGAAAAGTCGAAACGCAATTTTTCAGGCGTAACCAAAGAGCCGGCTTGATGAACTTGTTCGCCGACAATTTTTCTGAGCGCGGCTTGCAATAAATGTGTAGCCGTGTGGTTACGTGCGGACGAAAGTTTTTTATCTCTGTCAATGACGATTTTAACTTTTTCGCCGACTTTAATTTGTCCTTCCTCGACGTACGATTCATGATAAACTGTGCCGTCAGGAAGTTTTTTGGCGTTGTCAACACGAATTTTGCAAAGTTCGCCCAAAATTTCGCCGACGTCGCCGACTTGTCCGCCGCCTTCTGCGTAGAAAGGCGTATCTTGCAGAATTATTCCAACTTCGTCGCCGTCTTGAATTTCTTCAACAAGTTTGCCGTTTTTCCACATTGCAACAATTTTCGATTCGGTTGCAGTTTCGTCAACTTTCAAAGTTTTAGTGTCGATTGAAGATAAATCGGGAATGGCTGCCCATTCATTGGCGGCACGCGCGGCGCGGGCGCGTTGGCGTTGATTTTCCATTGCTGTATCAAAGCCTTTTTTGTCAGGCGTCAAATTATTTTCAGCCAAAATTTCTTCAGTCAATTCAAATGGAAAACCATATGTATCATAAAGTTTGAAAATAAATTCGCCGCCGAGTTCGGATTTTTTCGCCTGTTTAACCGCGTCAATTTCCTTGTTCAAAAGTTCAATTCCCTGCGTCAAAGTTTTTGCAAATTTATCTTCTTCAATGCGGATAACTTTTTTAATGTAAGTGATGTTTTTTGCAAGTTCTTCAAAATCGTCAACGCCGTTATAAATTTTTGCAACTGCGTCAACCGCGCCTTCAAGGAAAGCATCTTTAATGCCGAGCATACGTCCATGACGAATTGCACGGCGCAAAATGCGGCGCAATACGTAGCCGCGCCCTTCATTTGAAGGCAAAATCCCGTCCATAATCATAATTGACATTGAACGGGCGTGGTCGGCAATGACTTTGAAAGAAATATCTTTTTTGGCGTCGTCGCCGTAATTCAAGCCGCAACATTTTTCAACGTATTCGATAATCGGGAAGAGTAAATCAGTTTCAAAATTGGTTTTCTTGTTCTGAAGGACAGACGCCAAACGCTCCAATCCGCAACCTGTATCAATATTTTTATGTTCAAGCGGTTCATATTTGCCGTCTTCAGTTTTGTTGTATTGAGTGAAAACCAAATTCCAAATTTCCAAATATCTGTCACAATCGCAACCGGGCGCGCAGGTATC
>CAJOGS010000089.1 GCA_905234045.1 uncultured Selenomonadaceae bacterium
TTGCAACTCGTTTTGATAAACTTTCTTGTCGCTTTCTTGCTTTTGTTCACCTCGCTTGTATTCTTATCTGGTTAAAATAATTATTCAACAGCCCCTAGCCCCTAGTCTCTAGCCCCTATAACCCTAAATAAGGGCAAAGGGCTAAGGGCAGGGGAAATTTTCACTAACCACTAGTCCCTAGTCCCTATACTGAAAGGAGCGAATTAATTGAACTCGGTAAGAAAATGGGATTTAACAATGCTGATATTCGGGCTGATAATTTACGGCATAATTGAAGGAATGATTTCAACAAAAATGATCGGCTCGTTTTGGCAACTGAATATAATTTTAATCTGCGTCAATGTAATAATGGCGGTAAGTTTGAATTTAATCAACGGTTACACAGGGCAATTTTCATTGGGACACGCGGGCTTTATGGCGGTCGGCGCGTATGTCGGCGTAGTTGCAACGGTTAATTTTAAATTGCCGTTTATAGCGGCGTTACTTTTGGGCGCGTTATGTGCAGGATTTTTGGGATTTTGTATTGGCTTGCCGACTTTGAGACTGCGCGGCGATTATTTAGCGATTGCAACTTTGGGACTCGGCGAAATTATCAGAATCGTAATAATGAATATTGAATACGTCGGCGGCGCGGCAGGTTTCAAAGGTATTCCGCATTTAACAAATTTCACGTGGGTATTTTTTGCAATGCTGTTTACGCTGTTTTTCATAAAAAATTTTGTGAACAGTTCGCACGGGCGCGCCTGTATCGCAATTAGAGAAAATGAAATTGCGGCGGAGGCAATGGGCGTCAACACGACAAAATATAAAGTCATGGCGTTTACAATCGGCGCGGCGTTCGCAGGAATTGCCGGCGGCTTGTTCGCTCATCAATTTTATTTGATTAGTCCAAACTCGTTTACATTTTTATCGTCATTCAATTATTTAATTATGGTAGTTTTGGGCGGCATGGGTTCAATTACAGGCTCAATCGCCGGCGCGTTCGTCGTAACATTTTTATCGGCGGCGTTGGCGTCATTCCCTGAAGCACGTATGATAATTTACGCGCTTGCCTTAATTCTGCTGATGTTTTACCGTCCTCAAGGTTTATTCGGTTACATGGAAGTTACAAACTTTTCGCCGATTAAAAAAGTTTTGGATAAAATTTCCGGCAAGAAAGGCAATTAAAAATGGCAGTTAAAGCATTAATTTTCGGTACTGATGATTTGTATCCTAAATTAAAAAATTTTTATGAAGCTGAAGTTCAGCGCGGGAATTTTGAAATTGTCGGCTACGCAGTTTTTGAAAATAAAAAATGGCGTTTTCAATCCGTTTCGGAAGAAAGAGAGCAGATAGTTTTTCAAATTGCAATAATTTCATCTAAAAATGATTTTTATAATCGAATGAAATTTTTAGAAAGTATAGGCATCTCTCGTAATAAAATTATCGATGGTAGTATTTTTCAAACTCCGAATTTAGATTTTCCGCGCTTGCTTAGAGAAAATATTGCCTATGGAAAATTTCCAAATCCATTCAAAATTAAAAGTTATTCAATTTATAGCACCATAAACCAAATTTCCAACAGTTCAATTATAAAATGTGATACAAGAAGTTATATTGAAGGCGGATATATTAGCGGCAACGGTGTGATAAATTTAGGAAAATATACATCTGTTTCTTGGAATACTACATTTAATTTGGGAGAAAATTACGGGCATAATTATCATAACGTAAGTAATTATGATAATAATCATTGGAATTGGTCTGTTCCGCAAGAATTTTTACCGAAATCAGGCACTTGTAAGATAGAAATAAAAAATGACGTATGGATAGGACACAGCTGTATTTTAAAATCAAATAATCCTGATAAACCGCTTGTAATTGGTGACGGCGCAGTTATTGCATCTGACAGCGTAGTTGTAAAAGATGTGCCGCCCTATGCTATTGTCGGCGGCAATCCCGCGCAGATTATCAAATACAGATTCGACGAAAAAATTATTGAATCGCTGATGAAAATTCAGTGGTGGAATTGGGATATTGAAAAAATCTACGAGAATTTTAAATATTTTAATCGTGTCGAAGAATTTGTGGCGATGCACGATAAATAGGAAAGTAATTTTAAGGAAACAGTTTTTAGGAAAAAGGAAAACAGGAAACAGGAAACAGGAAATCAGGAAATCAGGAAAACAGGGAACAGGAAAGCAGGAAACAGAATTTTCCCTGTATCCTGTCCCCTGTATCCTAACTCCTGTTTCCTAGAATTGACTGAAAGGAGATTTTTATGTCTGAAAATAAAAAACCGCTCCTCAAAGCTGAAGACGTTTCAGAAGTTTTCGGCGGCTTGAAAGCGGTTGCAGATTTTAATTTTTATATAAACAAAGGCGAATTGATTGGACTGATTGGACCAAACGGCGCGGGCAAAACTACGATTTTTAATTTGATAACGGGCGTATACGTTCCGACGACGGGAAATATTTTGCTGGACGGTGAATCAATCGTCGGGCGTAAACCATACGAAATTACACAGCGCGGAATTGCCCGCACTTTCCAAAATATTCGCCTGTTCAGTGAATTGAGCGTCTTGGACAATGTTAAAATCGCTTATCATTGCCACGTTAAATATAATCTGCTTGAAACAGTTTTGCGCGTCGGCAGATATTTTGGCGAAGAAGATGAAATTACTCAAGAAAGTTTGAAGTTGCTGAAGATTTTCAAACTTGAAGAACACGCCTACGACGTTGCAAAAAATTTACCGTACGGCGCACAAAGACGCCTTGAAATTGCGCGCGCCCTTGCCGCAAAGCCGAAATTACTTTTGCTGGATGAACCTGCCGCCGGTATGAATCCTCAAGAAACGCATGAACTTATGGAAATGATTCAATGGATCAGAAAACAATTCGGCTTGACTGTCCTGCTGATTGAACACGATATGAGCCTTGTTATGGGAATTTGCGAAAGAATTTATGTGCTTGAATACGGTATGATAATCGCCGAAGGTACGCCGATTGAAATTCAAAACAATCCTGAAGTTATCCGCGCTTATCTCGGTACAGAGGCAATGAATTAGTTTGGTAGTGTGGTAGTTTGTAGCAGATAGCTTGTAGCTGATAGCCGGTAGCTAGTAGCTAACCGCTAACTGCTAACTGCTAACCACTACCTAATACATTAGGAGTTTGTGAGGATGGAAAGCAAAAATTTAACGGCAATGGAAATAGCCGAAAAAATAATAGCGGGCGAACGCTTGAAACCTGCTGACGATTTAAAATTTTTATTGGAAGTGCCGCTTGAAGAATTACAACGCGGCGCGGGTTTAATTCAGAAACATTTTTGCGGAAATCATATTGATTTATGTACAATTATCAACGGCAAAAGCGGACGTTGCGGCGAAAATTGCAAATACTGCGCGCAATCGAAAAATCATCATACGGGAATTGACGAATATAAATTTTTGCCGACGAATGAAATTTTAGCCGTCGCCAAAATGAACGAAAAGGCGGGCGTTAATCGCTTTTCAATCGTAACAAGCGGCAGAGCTTTAAGCGGCGATGATTTTGAAAAAGCCATTGAAACTTATAAAATCCTGCGCGAAAATTTGAAAATAGATTTATGCGCGTCGCACGGTATTTTGAACGCCGAACAATTTAAAAAACTTCGTGAAACAGACGTTACAAGTTATCATCATAATATTGAAACTTCGCGCAGATTTTTTCCGCAAATTTGCACCAGCCACACTTACGACGACAGAATTAATACAATAAAAATTGCACAGGCGGCGGGCTTTAATGTTTGTTCCGGCGGAATTATCGGAATGGGCGAAACGTGGCAAGACAGAATTGACATGGCATTTGAATTGGCAAATTTAAAAATAAAATCAATTCCGATAAATGCATTAATGGCGGTAAAAGGTACGCCGCTTGAAAATACGCCGCCGCTTTCTGCAGATGAAATTTTGCGTACGGTTGCAATTTTCAGATTTATAAATCCAACAGCAAATATAAGACTTGCCGCAGGAAGAAAACTTTTGCCGGATTTCGGCGCGTCAGCATTTTTATATGGCGCGTCGGCGTCAATTACCGGCAATATGTTGACGACTTCAGGCACTACTATTAAAAGTGATATTGAACTTTTGAAAAAACTCGGCTTAAATAGTGGGGTAGTGTGATAGTGCGGTAGTTTGATAGTTTGATAGTTTGGTAGTAGCACAATAGAATTATTTAACAGCACCTGGTTATTAATTAAAACCGAAGGGAGCAAATTAAATGGCAATGCTTGAAATTAACGATATAAATGTTTATTACGGCGCAATTCACGCAATAAAAGGCGTAACTTTGAGCGTCAACGAAGGCGAAATTGTAACGCTGATTGGAGCGAACGGCGCGGGAAAATCTACCACGTTGCGAACAATTTCGGGACTTTTAAAACCAAAGACGGGCAATATAAAATTTCTCGGTAAAGATATAGCCGGTATGCCCGCTCATAAAATTGTACGTGAAGGAATTTCACAAGTTCCCGAAGGTCGCCGAATTTTTGCAGAAATGACGGTTATGGAAAATTTGGAATTGGGCGCGTTCACTCGTGACGATAAAAGCGAAATTGAACAGGATTATAAAATGGTTTTCGGCAGATTCCCGCGCCTTGAGGAAAGAAAATTACAAATGGCGGGAACATTATCAGGCGGCGAACAACAAATGCTTGCAATGGGACGCGCTTTAATGAGTCGCCCAAAACTTTTATTGCTTGATGAACCGTCAATGGGACTTGCGCCACTCTTAATCAAAGAAATTTTTAATATCATCGTTGACATTAACAAAACGGGTACAACAGTTTTGCTCGTCGAACAAAATGCAAATATGGCGTTGTCAATCGCAAATCGCGCCTACGTTTTGGAAACAGGCAGAATTACAATCAGCGGCGACGCCAAAGAACTTGCCTCCAGTGAAGATATCAGAAAAGCATATCTCGGCGGCTGATTAAAAAATATTTAACAAAAAAGCGGGTAGTTAATTACTGCCCACTTTTTTTATAAATATAAAATTATTTGCCGCGTGGCATTTTTTAGCTTCATCAAGCTGTTTAAAATCTGTTATGGCGTGTTGAAAAAAATCAATTTTTACTGATGAATTTTAGTTAATGAATTTTTTTATTTTTAAATTTACTTTTTCTTTGTCTTGTCAAAATTCGTCGCCTTTGCAAGTACCAAAAAGAAAAGACGTTTAAACCGCCAGAGATTCAATCCTGCGTGGCTTGCAAAAGTTTCAAAATTTTTGACTTTACCAACAGTCCCTAAATAATTTTTTCAATTTGTGCAACGGCTTCAACGTGCGAACTGAAAGGGAACATATCAACCGGCTGAATTTTTTTAGTTTTATAACCGAGTTCAGACAAAATTGCCAAATCTCGCGCCAAAGTTGCGGGGTTGCACGAAACATAAACAATGCGCGCAGGATTCATAGCGGCGAAAGTCTCCAAAACTTTTTTATCGCAACCTGCACGCGGCGGATCTACTACCACGACATCGGCATAATTTTCAAGGCGCGGCAAAACTTTTACAACGTCGCCGACAATAAATTCGGCATTGCGGATTTTATTTTCACGCGCATTTTTTTTGGCGTCGTCAATCGCAGAATTTACAATTTCAATCCCCAAAACTTTGTAGGCATTTTTCGCCATAAAAAGCCCAATAGTTCCCGTGCCGCAATAAGCGTCAATCACAATTTCTTTGCCTGTAAGTTCAGCAAAATTTTTCGCAGTTTTATATAAAATTTCGGCTTGCGCGGTGTTCACTTGAAAAAACGAACGCGCAGAAATATTAAATTCCAAATTGCCAATTTTGTCTTTAATAGTCGGCTTGCCGTACAAAATTTTAGTTTCACGTCCCAAAATTACATTGTTATGAAACGTCTGTATATTTTGCTGAATCGTCGAAACTTCGGGAAGTTCTGCGCGAATCGCCTTAGCAATCGCCTTTTCATTCGGCAAATTTTTAGTGGCGGTAACAAGCACAACCATAATTTCATCATTGAAACCGACGCGGCTCATCACGTGGCGCAAAATTCCCTTGTGCGTGTCTTCATCGTACGGCGAAATATTGAACCGTTTCAGAATTTTTTTGACTGCAACCAAAACTTTATCGGCGGCGGCTTTTTGAATCATACAAGAATCAGTATCAATAATTTTGTGACTGTTACGCGCATAGCAACCGACCGCCAAATTTTTTCCGACGGGAAACTGCATTTTATTTCTATAGCGCAAAGGATTTTTCATGCCGAGCGTATCAAAAATTTCTACGCCATGAATTTTTCCAATTCTTTCAACCGCGTCAACCACTTGCTGACGTTTCAAAACTAATTGCGCCGCGTAACTTAAATGTTGAAGTTGACAGCCGCCACATTCTTCATAAATCGGGCAAAACGGTTTAACGCGCTCCGAACTTTCGCGCAGAATTTTTACCAATTTGCCGACGGCGTAATTTTTTTTAACTTCAATAATCTGTGCAATAATTTTTTCAGTCGGCAGTGCGCCCTCAACAAAAATTGTAAAATCTTCAAACTTGCCGACGCCTTCGCCGCCTGTGCCAAGTCCGCCAATTTCTATTTCGTAATTTTTATTTTTTTCAACCACTTAAAAACTCCTCAATGTATCTAAATTGCGCCTTTAAATCTTAGTGCGTTTTGGTAAACTATTTTGGATTAATACTTTTTTATATTAGATTTACTTTTCTTTGCTAGCCCAAAGAAAAGTAACAAAAGAAAGGGCTTTTATCCGCCAGAGATTCAATCCTTGAATCATGCGCGGTTGCGTAGCAAGCGTGCTCTTTAGTTGCGGCGGCGGTCATCCGTGACCGCCGTTTCCTATTCTTTCCTGAATTTTACTTTACCTGCAGGCACTAATAAAGCTGACAGAAATTAAATTGCTGTAAAAATTCTCA
>CAJOGS010000090.1 GCA_905234045.1 uncultured Selenomonadaceae bacterium
AATTATTATTTGATGAAAGGGAACTGCGCGGGATTGTCATTGCGGAAAAAAACGGCGTCGAAATGAACGTTTCAAATTTTCCGCGTGTAGGATTCGGCGAACTGAATATAATTTTTGAAAACGGCGGCGACGTTGAAACTTTGGCGGATTTTTTACAAATTGCCGTGCATTATCTGATGAATTTTTTCAGAAAAAATTTGAGCAGTTACAATATTTTTTTCTATCACAGAGACGAAAAAATTTTTGCGAAAGTAATGCCGCGCTTTGCAACTTCGCCGTATTTTGTCGGCTACAATGTGCATTTTTTGCCGCGTAATATTCCGCAAATTGCCGCCGATGTTTTTAAAATTTATTTCAGCGATGATAAAAAAATTATTTTTGAATAAATTTACACGGCTGATAAATTTTCTTTTATTTTGAGATTTATTTTTATATGTGGAAAATTTTTTTATATTAGCGGCAGTTGTAAAATTAAAAATATTTTAGTTTGATGAAAGCGAAAAACTAAGCGCGCGCACGGATGCGCGCTCACACAGCGCGGCTTATGAGCATGCCTTGCTACGCAAGCCACGCAAGGTCACGTGATGTGACCGAACTTGCGCCGCAAAAACGCTCTTTCTTTTGTTACTTTTCTTTGAGCGAGCAAAGAAAAGTAAGTTAAAAAAAATAAAAAAATATTCAATTTTATGGCGTGTTGAAAAATTATATTTTTACTGATTAAATTTAGTTACTGATATTTTTTTATTTTTAAATGTACTTTCTTTTTTCCGAAGCAAAAAAAGAAAGTACCAAAGAAAAAATGCTTTTTGGAATCCGCAAAGCTGCTAGATTGCCGCACGCTCTTAGTAAGTAAGTTCCTTTTGGTCGCACGAACTTTACCGCACGCCCTTAGTAAGAATTTTCCGTCCGCACTTTGCGGATTTTAAAAAATATTTTGCGGATTTTTTGACTTATTCAACACGCCCTAGCAACATCAACTAAAAAGCATTTGCAGGACTTGTATAACTTCAAGATATAAATAAAAATTTCTCAGCTAAAAAAAGTTAGTTCAGTAAAAAAATTACTTTCAAACTGGAGGTTACTATTTTGAATTTAGAAAAATCAGCCGCCGCCTTTGAGCTTGCAAAAAAATTTATGCCGGGCGGCGTTAATAGTCCCGTGCGTTCCTACAGTAACGTTGACTGCAACCCGCCTTTCATTTCGCACGCCAAAGGCAGTAAAATTTTCGACATTGACGGCAACGCCTATATAGATTTCGTCGGTTCATGGGGACCGATGATTTTGGGACATGCTAACGAAAAAGTTGTAGCCGCGCTTAAAAAAGCGGTTGAACGCGGTACAAGTTACGGCGCGCCTACTGAACTTGAAACTAAATTGGCGCAACTTGTGCAGAAATTTTATCCTGCAATGGAAGTTATGCGAATGGTGAACTCCGGCACTGAATCTACAATGAGCGCGCTTAGAGTTGCCAGAGGTTTTACCCGCCGTGAAAAAATTGTAAAATTTATCGGCTGTTATCACGGGCACAGCGATTCATTGTTAGTAAATGCAGGCAGCGGCGCGGCGACTTTCGGCGAGCCGTCAAGTCCCGGCGTAACTGTCGGCACTGCCAAAGATACTATCGCCTTGCCGTACAATGACATTGACGCCGTTGAAAAAATTTTTGCCGAATGTGGCGAACAAATTGCCGCCGTGATTGTCGAACCGGTTGCCGGAAATATGGGGCTTGTACTGCCTGAAGAAAAATTTTTGCAGACTCTTCGCAACGTTACAAAAAAATTCGGCGCGTTACTGATTTTTGATGAAGTTATGAGTGGTTTTAGAATCAATGTGCAGAAAAAATTTCAAATTACGCCTGATTTAATTTGTCTCGGTAAAATAATCGGCGGCGGTTTACCGTGCGCGGCTTACGGCGGCAAGGCTGAAATTATGCGTAATGTTTCACCGGACGGCAAAATTTATCAAGCGGGAACTTTGAGCGGTAATCCCCTTGCTATGACGGCAGGTATTGAGACTTTGCAAATTTTAATTGACACGCCGAATTTTACCGAAAATCTTACTGCGAAAACTGCAAAACTTTTGGACGGTATTAAAAAAGTTGCAAGCGTGCCGATTCAAACGCCGCAAGCCGGTTCAATGTTCAGTATTTTTTTCAGCGATAAAAAAGTTACAAATTATGACGAATCCGCCGCCGCCAATCAGTTGCAATTCAAAAAATGGTTTATCGCAATGTTACGGCAGGGAATTTATCTTGCGCCGTCGCAGTTTGAAACATTATTTTTGTCAGCCGCGCACACAGACGAAGATTTTGAAAAAACTGTCGACGCGGCTAAAAATGCTTTCAAGGAGTTGGATTAATTGCCTGAAGAACAAAAGGAGCCGGCTAAACAGCCGACTAAAAAAATTAAATTGAACTGCGCAAAGTGCGGTAAAAATCTCAAGCAGGAAGAGGCACTGATTCATAAAAATTTGGACGGCAAACAGGAAATAATTTGCCACGATTGTTTCAAAGAGGCTACAGGCGTTGACTACAAAACTTTTTTGTATCGCCGCGAAGCCGCAAAACAAACGCTTTTTGCAACGCTTTTCTGTATCGCCGCCACGATTTACGCCTTTGTTGAAGAGGGCTGGGAATACGGCGTTGCAGGTATTTTCATCACTATTTTAATTTTCCTGTTTTCTGCAAAGGTCAAATAATTTTGAGGAGAGAAATTTAATGCAAAAAGATCGTGAATCGTCAAATGAAAAAATGAGCGACGCCGAATTTAAAAAGGCGTGGGAAGATTTAGAAGACGAATATGAAAACGAACTTCAACGCCTTCATGCCGAAATTGAACAGGAAAAAAAGCAGACTGCCGAAAAAAATCAGGTACAGTAAAAAATGGCTAAAAATTTAAATATGCTGTTAATGGACGGCACGGCGAACGGCGGAATTAAATGCACCGTTGGAAATTGGACTGGCGTTGCGTTCAAAATTCCGCGTGACAAAGTTGAAAGTTTCAAGAATCGTGACGAATTGAAATATAGCGGAATTTATTTTTTGTTTGGCGAAAATGAAGTTTATATCGGACAAGCCGGCAACCGCAAAAACGGCAATGGCATTTTGGACAGAATTTTTGAACACAAACGCAACGCAAAAAAAAATTATTTGAACGAGGCAGTAATTTTTACCACGTCCAATAATTCTCTCGGCTCAACTGAAATCAGTTTTCTTGAAAATAAATTTTGCAACCTTGCCATCGACGCCAAACGCTACGAAGTCAAAAACAGTAATGACCCTTCGCCCGGCAATATCACTGAAGAAAAAGAAATCGAACTTGAAGAATTTTCTGAATATGTTCAAATTATTTTGGAAGTTTTGGGCTACAAAGTTTTTCAACCTGCAGATGAAAAAAATGTTTCTGACAACGAAGACGTTTTATTTTATCTTGAAAGAACGATTAAAACTACAAATTTTAAAGTTAAAGCGACAGGCAAAAAAGTTGAAAACGGCTTTATAGTTTTGGCGGGAAGTACAATTTCTCCTGATTTAGATTTCAATATAGGAAATAATATAAAAAATGCACGTGCTACAGCTAAAATAAACAACGAAAATATTTTATTGGAAGATATTTTGCTTGGAAGTCCTACAGCTGCGGCAAGATTTGTTACAGGTCGAAAATTAAGTAACGGTCCCGGCAGTTGGATAAATTCCGGCGGTACTTCTCTTTATGATTTTTTAAAGTCTGAAAAATAAATTTTGCATTTCCGCAGAATTGAAAACTTCATCGGCAGTGCCGACTTTTAAAACGCGCTTATTGAGTAAAATTACTTGATCGGCGTATTTTTTTACCATTTCCAAATCGTGAGAAATTAAAAGAATCGCCATATCTTCGACGGCGCAAAGTTTCGCCGCCAACTCGTAAAACATTTTTAATCCTACTTCGTCAACGCCGCTGACAGGTTCATCAAGCAAAAGTAAATCCGGCAACGGCTCCAACGCCAACGCCAACAAAACGCGTTGAAGTTCGCCGCCGCTCAATGCGCCTAATCGCCTGTCAATTAAATATTCTGCCTGTACGCGCCGCAATATGTTTAAAACTTTTTCACGAATCGAACGCGCCGAAAAAAGCCAAACAGGTTTCCACGTCATACACGCCATAAATAAATCCAGTACCGAAGTTGGCGAAGTTGTATCAAATTTCAAAGTTTGCGGCACGTAACCTATTATCGGGCGCAAATGTTTTCCCTTCGCATCGAAATAATTTAAATTTCCCGTGTGTGAAACTTCGCCGAGAATTGATTTTAAAAGCGTCGATTTACCCGCGCCGTTAGGTCCAATCAGTGCCGTTAATTCGCCGCAATTCAAAGTAAAATTAACGTCATTAAAAATTGTCAGTTCGCCGACTTTTACGCCGAAATTTTCAACTTTAGTTTCGCAAAGTTTAGCCTTGTGATGTTTCTGCATTAGGCTTTCAAACTTTCAAGACGTTCAATTTCTTTTTTATGGCGTTCAAGCGCAAAAATCATTCTGCGGCGTTCTTCGTCATCAAATTCAGGATTTTTAGATGATTCCTCAATTTTTTTCATTCGTTCGGTTAAAATTTCAATTTCGTTTTCAATGGCGAATTTATTTTTTAAAACTAAGCCGTAATTGGTGGAAATTTGCCCCTGCAGTGTCGGGAAAAAATTTTTTTCGCCTGAAAGTTCGCCGACAAGTTCCGCAATTTCCAAAACAATTTCAAGCGGATCTTTGCAAAGTGAAACTGAATCGTTAAGTTTTTCGCGCAGGATTTCAACCGCGCCAAATTTTTTTTCTGCCAAAATAATTTTCCTTTCCTCTGTGTAGTGTAGTAGTGTGATAGTGGGGTAGTGGGGTAGTGGGGTAGTGGAAAAATTACTTTTCTTTTCAAAAGAAAAGTAAATCTAAATATAAAAAATTTCATCAGTAGTACTACAAAACTATCAAACTACAAAACTATAAAAAGCCCGACAACGCGGGCTGTAAATTGCTTGTTGGTGGAGATGAGGAGAATCGAACTCCTTTCCGAAAACGACGTTACCCAACTTTCTCCGAGCGCATTCAATGGTTGTTTTTCAACCTTGCCGAGTCCATTGACAAACTTTGCAAAGTCAATCGCCTAAAAAATTTCCCAAAAACGTTTTGGCGCACAACGTTTAAAGTATCCTGCGTTGACCTCTGACACTGCCTAGCAGGAATCAGCAGGCAGAGGCTGGCATTAAGCCGCCAGAGCGTAATCTTCGTTTGCGTTTACTTTAAAACACATTTTCCCCTTACTAAAGCGGTTCGAGGAACCCGCTGCTCGCTTATCAAATACCGGCAGTCCCCGTCGAAACCATTACATCCCCTTATTAAAAATTGTCAGTATCTTAGCATAAAAAATTTTCGCTGTCAATTTATTCTTCGACCATACCGAGTGAGCCGAAACGCATACATTCTTTGTCAAACTGCAAATTAATTGACGTGGTAGGACCATTACGATTTTTCGCAATGACAAGTTCCGCCACATTTGAATTTTCGGCTTCCTTGTCATAATATTCTTCACGATACAAGAACATAACAATATCGGCGTCTTGCTCCAGTGAGCCGGATTCTCTCAAATCGCTTAACATTGGGCGTTTATCTGCGCGAAGTTCAACACTGCGCGAAAGCTGACTGAGTGCAAGTATAGGGACTTTTAATTCACGCGCCAACGCTTTAAGACTGCGTGATATTTCTGAAATTTCCTGCTGTCTGTTAGATTCTCCGCCTTTATGCGGCGCACCTTGCATAAGTTGCAGATAGTCAATAACAATTAAATCTAAGCCGTATTCATTTTTAATTTTGCGCGCCTTTGAGCGAAGTTCCAAAACCGAAATACCCGCCGTATCGTCAATAAACAATTTCGCCTTTGAAATATATTCAAGCGTTTCTGTAAGGTCAGAAAAATCATTGTTATCAAAATTGCCGGTACTGAGTTTTTGCGAATTAATTCCACTGTATGAACTCAAAAGGCGGTGTCCGAGTTGTTCCTTGCTCATTTCAAGTGAAAAAATTGCTACAACATTATTTGCCAACGCGGCATTCATCGCCATATTTAAAGCCAGCGCAGTTTTTCCCATTGAAGGACGCGCCGCCAATAAAATTAAATCAGATTTTTGCAAGCCGCTTGTAACTCTGTCAAAATCAGTAAAAGTTGTCGGTACGCCGCTAATTCCCTGCGGATCGTCCAGTGCGTGGCGGATTCTGTCAAATGAACGTTGCAAAATAGGCGAAATTGATTCAAATTCCGAACTGTCACTTTGTGAAGTCACTGTAAAAATTTTTTTCTCGGCATTGTCCAAAATATTATTCAACGGACTTTGAGCCGCCGTTGCCTCCTGTATAATTTCTTCGCCGGCTCTGATTAAATTTCGCAAAACAGATTTTTCTTTGATTATATTTGAATAATGTTCGGCATATGCTGTGGTATGTGCAATTTCGGTAATGCCGAGAATATAATCAAGCCCGATTCTGTTAAGCTCATTTGTCTGGCGCAATTCTTCAACCAACGACAAAAGATTTGGGATAACTTTATTTTGATAAATTCTTAAAATGGCGTCGAAAATTAATCTATGCTCCGGACGATAAAAATCATCGGATTTTAAAATTGACGTGACTACAGGAATAATTTCCCCGTCTTTCAAAAGCATTGAACCGAGTACAAATTTCTCCATTTCAATAACTTGCGGGGCTTCTTCTTTTAAATTCATAAAAATCACCGCGTTAATAATTCCACGAAAAATTTATAAATCCTATTTTTAAGGCGGCGAATTTATGTTATAATTTTTTTCACACTGAAAGGACGTGAAATTCATTTGAAAGATATTATTGATGTTCACACGCATACAACAGCAAGCGGACACGCTTACAGCCGGCGGCAAAAAATGCAGGACTTGAACTTATTGGAATTTCAGACCACGCGCCCAAAATGCCCGGCAGTTGCCACGATTTTTATTTTTCCAATCTTAACGCTATACCGCGTGATGCTTACGGAATAAAATTGATTGTTGGCGCGGAATTAAATATTGCGGATTATGTCGGCAGTACTGATTTACCCGCGCAGATTCTTAAAAAATTGGATTACGCCATTGCAAGTTTGCATGATCCTTGCATTGAGTCCGGCACAGTGGAGGAAAATACCGCCGCAATTATCGGCGCAATGAAAAATCCTCACGTTGTAATTATCGGACACCCAGACAATCCCAAATATCCCGTTGACTTTGATAAAATTGCGCGGGCGGCGAATGAAAATCACGTCTTACTGGAGGTTAATAATAATTCTTACAAGCCGACCGGTTATAGAATCGGTTCCCGTGAAAATGCAAAGTTAATGCTTGCCGCTTGTCAAAAATATAACACGGCGGTTATAATGAACAGTGACGCGCATATAGATTTAGCCGTCGGCGACCATAGATTTTCGCAGGAAGTTATCGCTGAAAATAATTTCCCTGAAAAATTAATTGTGAATACTGATACTGAAAAATTTTTTGAGTACTTGAATTACAGAAAAAATTTGCGTTAAATAAATTTAACGGCTTGCCAAAAATATAACAAGACAATTATAATTAATTGCAATGAGCAAATTTGTGCGCTGATTTGAAGGGAGAGTTTAACTTGTTAGTCCACGAAATTATCAAAAACGGACGCAACGAAGATACAGCGATTGTTGACGAAGGCAGAATTTTTACTTACGCCGACTTCGCGCAGGAGATAAAAAAATTTCGTAACCGCCTTTACAGTTTGGGGATTCGTCAAGGCGATCGCGTAGGAATTTTTTCACGCAACAGCGCGGAATTTATTTTTGCGTATTTTGCAACTGTTTCACTTGGCGCAATTTGTGTGCCGATAAATTTTCAATTAAGCAACCGTGAAACTGCTTTTATTTTGAGTAATGCTGAAGTCAAACACCTTTTGACTTATGAAAAATTGGACATTGACGAATTTTTTAAAGACGGCGAAAAAGTTGTCCAGCACGATATAAATAAATTTGGCGATGTTGAATGTGAAGACGCGCCGGAACTTCCCGCAGATTTTGATGAAAATTCGCCGTGCGTAATAATTTACACTTCAGGAACTACAGGGAATCCTAAAGGCGCGGTACTTTCTCATAAAAATTTGGTTCACAATACCAAACAATGTGAAGTTTTCAAATGTACCCGTGAATGTAAAGTACTTTGCGTGTTGCCGATGTATCATTGTTTCGAGTGGACTTGTGCGGTATTGAATACATTTTATCGCGGCGCGTCGGCGTATGTTATGAGAATGTACAAGCCTAAAGAAATGATTGACATGGTACGAGACGAGCAACTGACAGACGTTATAATAGTGCCGTCGATTTTCAAACTTGTAACCGCGCTTGCAAAGGCTGAAGATTTTAAATCAGTGCGTTTTGCAATGAGCGGCGGAACAACTTTGCCTGAAAAAATGATTCAAGAATTTACAAAAAAATTTGGTATGCCAATCGCCGAAGGTTACGGTTTATCAGAAGCATCACCTTGCGTATTTTTGACGACGCACGGCAAGGAACGCGCAGGAAGTTGCGGACAATTACTTTGGGGCGAAGAAATCAGAATTGTTGACGAAAATGGTAACGACGTACCGACAGGCGAACCCGGCGAACTTTTGGTAAAGGGCGGGCAGGTAATGCTTGAAT
>CAJOGS010000091.1 GCA_905234045.1 uncultured Selenomonadaceae bacterium
GCGCCATTTGTAATATCGGGATCATCGCCGGAATCTTTGACAACTTCAACTGTTACGCCGTCAGAAATTTTTTCAACGCCGTTAATCGGAATGTGTAAAATTGTACCGTCCAACGCGGTAATTTCTACAGATTTTACAATTTCGCCGCTTGAAAAATAAATCAGCGCGGCTTTGACGCCTGCCGCCGCCGCCGCGCCCGTTGTAAATCCGCCGCGTAAAATTTTTTTAGCGGTTGCCATACATTTTTTCGTAGTAGTCCTGATATTCGCCGCTGATAATTTTTTCCCACCAGTCTTTATTTTTCAAATACCAATCGACTGTCATTTTAATTCCGTCGTCAAATTTAGTTTTCGGCGTCCAGCCTAATTCAGTTTCAATTTTCGTGGGATCAATGGCGTAACGGCGATCGTGTCCCTTTCTGTCAGTCACGAACTCAATTAAATCTTCACTCTTGCCGAGAATTTTTAAAATTGTTTTGACAACATGCAAATTAGTTTTTTCGTTGTGTCCGCCGACATTGTAAATTTCGCCGACTTTGCCTTTGCGAATTATTAAATCAATCGCCGAGCAATGATCTTCAACATAAAGCCAATCGCGGACATTTTCGCCCGTGCCGTAAACCGGCAATTTTTTATTATTCAGCGCGTTAATAATCATCAGCGGTATTAATTTTTCCGGGAAATGGTAAGGACCGTAATTATTTGAACAACGGCTTATGGTTGCGGGAATTTGATATGTGCGTTGATATGCTTGAACGATTAAATCAGCCGACGCCTTACTCGCAGAATAGGGGCTTGACGTGTGCAAATTTGTTTTTTCAGTGAAAAATAAATCCGGTCTGTCAAGCGGCAAATCGCCGTAAACTTCATCAGTTGAAACTTGATGAAAGCGTTTAATGCCGTATTTTTTGCAAGCGTCAAGCAAAACTGAAGTGCCGATAATGTTTGTACGCAAAAATAATTCAGGGTCTTCAATGGATCTGTCAACGTGACTTTCAGCCGCAAAATTTACGATAATATCAGGCTTTTCTTCCTCAAAAAGGCGGTAAACTCTTTCACGATTTGAAATACTGCCGCGAATAAATTTGTAGTTGGGATTATTTTCCGCGTCCTTCAAAGTCTCCAAATTTCCGGCGTATGTCAATTTGTCGTAGCAAATAATTTCGTCGTTGGAATTTTTCAATTCGTAGTAAACAAAGTTACTGCCGATAAAACCTGCGCCGCCAGTTACAATAATTTTCATATTCTGTTACTCCTCAAAAATAAAATTTAATTCGCCGCGTTCGATACGTTCGTTTAAAAGTGGCGCGTTGGCGTCTTTGTCAGATAAAATTGTCGGCATTGCCGTCCAATCAATTCCAATTTGCGGATCGTTCCAACGAATATTGCCGTCACATTGCGGCGCGTAGTAGTTGTCAGCCTTGTATTGAATTTCAACATCATCAGTCAAAGTAATAAAGCCGTGTGCAAAGCCGCGCGGGATTAAAAGTTGGCGTTTATTTTCGGCGGTAAGTTCAACGCTTACCCACTTTGCAAATTGCGGCGAATTTTTGCGAATGTCAACCGCAACATCAAGAAGTTTTCCGCGTGTGCAACGTACAAGTTTAGCCTGTGACATTGGATTTAATTGATAGTGCAAGCCGCGCAAAGTGCCTTTTTGCGCCGAGTATGATTGATTGTCTTGCACAAAATCAAAATTCAATCCCGCCTCTTCAAATTTTGCCTTTGACCACGATTCCATAAACCAGCCGCGACTGTCGCCAAAAACTTTTGGCTCAATGATATATACGCCTTTCAACTCTGTTTCAATAACGTTCATTAAAATTTCTCCTTCTTTTTCAGATTTTCAGATGGCTAAATTGTCAGTGCTGATGAAAAATATCAAACTAAAAAATTTGACGGTTAAAATTACCTAACCTTTAGCAATTTTCTTTCTGTTGGACTACCCGCGCCCCGTCTCTGTTTTTGTATAGACAGCGCGTCTTTCTTGCAAAGGCGACGAGTAATTTTGACAAGACAAAGAAAAAGTACGTTAAATTAAAATAATTCAAGAAAAAATCAAAAAACAGACTTATTCAACAGCTTCTAAATTAATTTCAA
Organism: uncultured Selenomonadaceae bacterium; assembly: GCA_905234045.1. Taxonomy (GTDB): domain Bacteria; phylum Bacillota; class Negativicutes; order Selenomonadales; family Selenomonadaceae; genus Quinella. The sequence continues at coordinate 2,100 of CAJOGS010000091.1, forward strand.
CAATAATCTTTCCGCAATGTTGCTAAATCTTCGTTTAACTGCGCCTTTAAATCTTCAACGCTTGCAAAAATTTTCTCGTCACGAATTTTTTTGATAAAGCTGACAGAAATTTCTTCGCCGTAAATATCGCCGCTGAAATTGTCAATAAAAACTTCAAGCCGCCGTTTCGCAACTTTGAAAGTCGGATTGTCGCCAATGTTCGCAATGCCGCTGTAAAAATCATCTGCAACTTTCACACGAACAATATAAACGCCGTTCGGCAACATTGCGCGGTAATCTTCAATTTCTAAATTCGCAGTTGGAAAACCTAATTTGCGCCCGCGTTTGTCGCCGTTCACAACTTTTGAAACGTAGGTAAAATTTCTGCCCAAAAGTTCATTTACTGATTCTAAATCGCCTTCGGCAATTAAAGCGCGGATTCTGGTACTGCTGACATTTTTTTTGCCTACGGTAATGACGGGGCAAATTTCCGCCTTAAAGCCGTAATTTTCGCCTTCGCGCAGTAACATTCGCCCGTTACCTTTGCCGAAACGTCCAAAAGTATAATTTGTACCCGTGACGACGTAAGACGGAGAAATTTTTTCCTGCAACAGGTTTAGAAATTCTTCAGGGGTTTTGCGGCTAAATTCCTTTGTGAATTGAATTTCAATCAGAATTTCAACGCCCAAACTTTCAAAAATATCACGGCGCAAACTGCGACTTCCAATCATTAACGGCGCGTTCGCAGGATCTAAAATACTCAGCGGGTGATTTGAAAATGTAAAAACCATCGCGACGCCGCCAATTTTTTTTGCAATTTCAACGGCGCGGCGAATTACGCTTGCATGTCCCAAGTGTACGCCGTCAAACATTCCCAACGCTACGACCGGATTTTTATATTTCTGCGTCAAACTGCTCAATTTTTTTATAACTTCCAAAAAAAAATTACCACCTTTTAGCGGTTAGATGATTAGATGGTTAGTGACTAGTGGTTAGCGGTTAGGGATTTACTACCAACTAACAACTACCGATCTACCAACTAACTACTACCTACTGACCACATATTAATAAAAATATTATAGCACGTCGCTATAATTTCTGCTATAATGTTTCAAATTTGTTTGGAAGGTGTTGCATTTGAAAATAAAAATTTTTGGATTGATAATAATTTTGGTAACAATGATAAGTTGCGGCTGTTCGCTTGATGAAACTACTCACGCAAATTCAAATAATTCTAAAACCGAAGAAACTATCAAAAATATTAATGCGATAAGAGAGGACTCCGGCGCGCCGCCGCTTTCTGATGAAAAATCTGTTGACGTTGCAAAAAAAGATCCCGTCGAGGAAGTTTTAAGCCAAATGACGCTTGAAGAAAAAATTGGACAAATGATTATGATTGGCGTTCACGGCACTATTTTAAACGATGACATTAATTGGATGCTGAATCAGTATCATATTGGCGGAATTATTCTTTTTGACAGGAATATGGAAAATAAAGCGCAGGTTAAAGCACTCACAGACGCTTTACAAACTGACAGAAAAATTCCGCTGTTTTTCGCAGTTGACGAAGAAGGCGGGCGCGTTTCAAGAATGGCTCACGATTTAACGCCGCCGCTTTCTCAAAAAGAAATCGGCAGTACAGGCGATTCTGCACAGGCTTATAACTCCGCAAATGCTATCGCGCAGGAATTAAAAAATATGGGCTTTAATGTCAATTTTGCGCCGGTTGCAGACGTTGGAACGCCTGACATGCGATCTTTCAGCGATGACGCAAATGTTGTTGCCGAATTTGTATCACAAGCCGCCAAAGGTTACGAAGACGCGGGAATTTTTTATTGCTTGAAACATTTTCCCGGTATCGGACTTTGGAATATTGATTCACATAAAGACATTGAAACTATCAACTGCGACAGAAATACTTTTGATACTATTGATTTAGTGCCGTTCAAAAAAATTATCAGCGAAAACGACAACTCAAAATTTATGGTAATGGTTTCGCATTACAAATACACGGCGTTTGACGCGGAAAATTCCGCCACACTTTCGCCCGCCGTCATGACGGATCTTTTGCGAAATGAACTTGGATTTAAAGGCGTCGTTATCACAGATGATTTAAATATGGGCGCGGTTTCAAAATATCACGATGAAAAATCTTTGAGTGTTGCGTCAGTGAAAGCCGGCGCGGATATTATTTTAAGTTGCCACGAATACGAAAAACAGCGCAAAATGTACGAAGGAATTTTGGACGCAGTGAAAAGCGGCGAAATTTCAGAAGACAGAATTAATGATTCGGTACGCCGTGTTTTGAAAATGAAATCTGCACTGATGAAATAAGGAGTTTTTCAAAATGCAAATTGCAATGGCGCAATTTAAATCAAAGTTGGGCGAAGTTGCGGGAAATTTTGAAGTCGCCGAAAATTTTATCAGACAGGCAAAAAATTCTGACGTGGTAGTTTTGCCTGAACTTTGGAACACGGGATATTTTCCGACGCCGCTTGAAAAATTTGCAGATAAAAATGCCGAACGCACTGCAGATTTTATTTCTCACTTGTCAAAGGAATTGAATTTAAACATTGTGGCAGGGTCGATTGTTGCAGAGGTTGACGGCAAATTTTATAATCGCAGTCTGGTAAGCAATCGACGCGGCGAAATTGTGGCGACGTACGATAAAGCGCATTTATTCACATTTGCGGGCGAAGAAAAAATTTTTACGGCGGGAAATAAAATTGTTACATTTGAAATTGACGGCGTAAAATGTGGCGTTGCAATTTGTTATGATTTGCGTTTCCCTGAATTTATCAGAAAAATATCTTTGCAGGGCGCGGAAATTTTATTTATACCTGCCGCGTGGAGTTTAAAACGCTTGACGCCGCGTCAAATTCTGACTAAGGCGCGGGCGATTGAAAATCAAATTTTTGTTGTCTTCGTAAACAGTGCGGGAATTTCTGAAATTGTAAATCCACTTGGCGAAATTATCGGCGCGGCTGAAACTGCCGAACAAATTTTTAGTATGTCGATTGATTTACAATCGCGCAAAAAATTTATTGCAAATATGAATCTTTTGGCGGACAGAAATTTAAGTGTCGATAATTTTTGTTAAGTTTTAACGGCTTTTATTAGTTGCTGTTGAAAAATTCGATTTTACAATTTTTTATATATTGAACCTACTTTCTTTTTACATATCAAAATTATTGTATTAATGTAATGTTGTAGTCAGGTATAGAAAAATACGCCGAACCGCTACGCCAAAAGTAGACGGCGGGGGCGTGCGGTAACTTTCGACAAAAACACGCTAAAGGCGTATAGGTTACTTGGGAGCGCGTGGTGCAGGCGTCTAAGCACTTTTATTTTGGTACTTTTCTTTTTTGCTTCGGAAAAAGAAAAGTACATTTCAAAATAAAAAAATTTTCATCAAAGAAAACTAAATTTAGTGACTGTTGTTAAATTCAACAATGCTACAAATTAAAAAATTAGCAAGTTGAAATTTCCCAACTCTTAGCAAATTTCTTTTTGTCAGTTTACCCGCGCCCCTGCTCGTCTCTGTTTTTGCCTGTGACTGTCAGCAGCGTTTGCTCTTTGGACGCGCAAAGAAAAAGTACATTTAATTAGAAAGAAATATATAAAAATAAAAGTTTACCAACAGACCCTAAATAAAAAAAAACTGCCGTAATAAAAAAATTTTTCAACAATGCCTGAAAAATCTATTTTGGAGGAAATATTTTGCAGAATAGAAAATTTAAAGTTGAATCGCCATTTGAACCGACAGGCGACCAGCCGCAAGCTATTGAAAAACTTGCTGACGGTTTAAAAAACGGCTTAGTCTCACAAGTTTTACTTGGCGCAACAGGTACCGGCAAAACTTACACAATCGCTAAAGTTATTGAAAAAATTCAGCGTCCGACTTTGGTTATCGCTCATAATAAAACGCTTGCCGCGCAACTTGCCGCCGAATTTAAAAATTTTTTTCCCAATAATTACGTCGGCTATTTCGTCAGCTACTACGATTATTATCAGCCTGAAGCCTACATTCCCGCTACCGACACTTACATTGAAAAAGACGCCTCTATTAATGACGAAATCGACCAAATGCGCCATTCTGCAACATGTTCTTTGTTTGAGCGAAACGACGTTATCATAGTTGCCAGCGTTTCCTGCATTTACGGTTTAGGTTCGCCGGAAAATTATTTTAAAATGCTCCTGCACCTGTACAAGGGACAAATTATCCTGCGCGAAGAAATTTTGAAACGGCTTGTAAATATTCGCTATGAAAGAAATGATATTATAATTGAGCGCGGAAAATTTAGAGTGCGCGGCGACGTTATCGAGGTTACGCCTGCAGGTTACAACGGGCGCGCTGTCAGAATTGAACTTTTCGGCGATGAAGTTGAAAAAATTACAGAATTTGAAATTTTGACGGGAAAAATTTTTGGCGTTCGTGATGAAATTTTTATTTTTCCCGCGTCTCACTATGTGGCAGATTCTGAAGACTTGGCACGCGCTGAAAAATCTATTCGCACAGAATTAAAAGAGCAGATTGAAAATTTCAACGCCGAAAATAAATTAATTGAGGCACAGCGAATTGAACAGCGGACAAATTTTGATTTAGAAATGATTCAAGAAATGGGCTACTGCTCCGGCATTGAAAATTATTCACGGCATTTGACGGGCAGAAATGCAGGTGAACCGCCTGACACTTTGATTGATTATTTTCCAAAAAATTTTTTGACGATAATTGACGAATCGCACGTAACACTGCC
>CAJOGS010000092.1 GCA_905234045.1 uncultured Selenomonadaceae bacterium
GATAGCAAGCCGTGTGCGGTGAAAGTTGCAAGCACGGTTTTGAGTGGGGGAAAACTTGAAGATTATTTCAAAAAGTTACCTATCACTATCTGAAAATGATGTTATTGGTGACGGTTTAAAAATTTATCACGCTGACAGAATTATTCGTGAAACAAACAAGGAACTTGGAGACGGTACACATATTATTTATGTCAACGGCGCGTATAAGGGCGAAAAAGGAAAACCGCTGGATGATTTAATTCACGATTTCTTTTGTGATAATCCTAACGATATGCGCCACAAGCAACTTGCCAAACGTGTTGCATTTTTTAAAGAAAATAAAATTGGGGTGAGTTCTATGAGTAGTATTATTGCTGAAATTTTTAAAGATGAAATTGCTGCAGCGGCAAAAAAAGCGGCAAAAGAAGCAGCTAAAAAAGCTGAAGCTGAAACTAAACAAAATACTTTAATTGAAAATATTCGCAGTTTAATGGAAACAACAAAATTGACTGCAACACAAGCTATGGCTGCTCTTAAAGTTCCCGTAAATGAGCAAAATAAATACCTAGCGTTAATTTAGGGTGTACCCTAGTTGTATTTCTTCTCTGCTTTTTCCGACTCAATTGAAATGTTTATTAATTAAGATACAGAAATTCATTATTCGTTTGAATAATGAATCTTATTTTTTATAGACAAGATTGCTCCTTTATTTTATAATTTTTGGGGTGATATTATGGTTGTAGGTTACGTTAGAGTTTCATCTTTTGAACAAAATGAAGAACGACAAGTTAATGAATTGAAATCTTTTGGCGTCGAAAAATTCTTCGAGGAAAAAATTTCCGCTCGTGCTAAAGTTCGTCCTCAATTTGAAGAAATGATGCGATTTCTTCGATAAGGTGATACTTTAGTTGTCTCTGAATTTTCTCGTCTTGCTCGTTCCACTGCTGACCTTCTCAGAATCGTCGAATCCTTAAATCAAAAAGGCGTTGAAGTTAAAAGTTTGAAAGAACAATTAGACACTTCCACGCCTCAGGGTAAATTTATGCTCACTATTTTTGGCGCAATCGCTGAATTTGAACGCGATTTAATGTTACAGCGTCAACGCGAAGGCATCAGAATTGCTCAAGCCGCAGGGAAATATAAAGGGCGGCACGAAAAAAAGCCTCCTAAGGATTTTGATGACTATAGAAAACTTTGGCACGATCATAACATTAAAGTTAGCGAAATTGCACGGCGTTTTAAAGTCTGCCGCACTACTGTTTATAAATGGTTACGCAATAAATAGGAGAAACAATTATGACATTTGATGAAATTTTAGAGAAATACCGCACAAATTCATTTTCAGAACGTGACAAAGGCACAAGATTTGAAGTGCTGATGAAAAATTTTCTGCCGTTACATTATCGCGGAGAAATTGAAAAAGTTATGCTCTGGAATGAATTCAGCAACGAAAAAGATTTAGGCATTGATTTGGTTGCCAAAACTTTCGGCGGCGAATATTGGGCGATTCAGTGCAAATTTTACGCCGAAGGCACAAGCATTGAAAAATCCGCCGTCGATTCGTTCATTTCAAACAGCGGCAGAACTTTTGACGATAAAAAATTTTCACTGCGAATTTTTATTTCAACTTCTGACAATTTCACTGAAAACGCCGCTAAAATGTTTGAAAACCAAACGCCGCCCGTCGTTAAAATTGTTATGGAAGATTTACGGAAAGCCGAAGTTGACTGGGAAAAACTCGACGCAGGTATTTCTGATGAAACTGCAAGAATTGTTTCAAAAGATTTGCGCGACTATCAACAAGAAGCACTTGACGCCGCACACAAACATTTTGAAACGAACGAACGCGGCAAATTAATTATGGCTTGCGGCACAGGCAAAACTTTTACTTCCTTGAGAATCGCTGAAGATTTAACCAACAATCAAGGCTTAGTTTTGTTTCTCGTTCCCTCTTTGACTCTCGTTAAACAAACTTTGCAGGAATGGCGAAATTTATCAGTTAAAGCCATTCGCGCCGTTTGCGTTTGTTCTGATAAAACCGTTGCAAAAAAAAATAATGATGATTATATTGAAAATGTACATCTTACGATCCCCGTTACCAATCAGCCGGAAGAAATTTTAAAAGCCGTTCAAAAACGCGGCAATTTCGGTATGACGGTTATTTTTTCAACCTACCAATCCATTGATAAAGTTATCGCCGCCAAATTAAATTTCGACTTGGTAATTTGCGACGAGGCACACCGCACCGCCGGTAATTCGCAAAAAGATAAAAAGACTAAACTTTTTGCAATGGTTCACAGCAACGAAAATATTAAAGCCGCCCGCCGAATGTATATGACGGCGACGCCTAAATACAAAAAAGATTCAAATAAAAATCCTGAAAAAGAAGAAAAAGTTTGGTCAATGGACGATGAAAAAATTTTCGGTACAGAAATTTTTAAAATTAGTTTTCAACGCGCTATTAGTCTCGGTTGCCTTTCAGATTTTCAAGTTTTGATTTTCGCTGTCAGTGAGGGCGAAGTTCAACAAGCAATGCGCGACACCATAGCATCCAAAGTTCAATCTTTTGTCGATAAAATTAACGAAGAGAGAAAGAAAAAATCTAAGTCTGCCGCAGAAATTAAATTTAGTTTTACCGTTGATGATATGGCTAAACTTGTCGGCACTATCAATGCACTTTCAAAACGTGTTACAGAGGATTCAGAATATTTACTTGAAGGCGATTTTGAACCAATGCATAAAGCCCTTGCATTTTTGCCAAAAATTATTAATTCTGAAGTTACCGCTGAAATTTTTAATCACTTTGAAGAAATTTATTTGCCTTCAGTTAATCCCGAAGAAAGCAACGAAATTATTACTGTTGAGGCTGAACACGTTGACGGCTCAATGAGTTCAGCTGAAAGAGCAGAGGCACTTAATAAATTAAAAAATGTTACCGAAAAAAATCTTTGCAGAATTGTTACAAATGTGCGCTGCCTTTCTGAAGGCGTTGACGTTCCCAGCCTTGATGCCGTTATTTTCCTTGCTCCAAAAGAATCGAAAATTGATATTGTTCAAGCTGTAGGACGCGCTCTGAGAATTGCTCCGGATAAAAAATTTGGCTACATTATCATTCCAATTATTGCGCCTCAATTTATCAACGGCGAAACTAAAGACTATTACGAAGCCAACAATAAAAGATATGAAACCATTTATAAAGTTGTTGAAGCCCTCAAAAGCCACGATGAAGCCATTAACGGCGATATTGAAAGACTTCACGCTACCGGCACTTCAAAAAGAATTAAAATTGTTCCCTCCAAAGATTTTAAAAGGTACAACACCGAATTACCATTTGAAATTTTTAAAACTGAATTAATTGCTAAAGTCGTTGAAATGAACGGCACTAAATCTTATTGGTGGCATTGGGCTAAAAAAGTTTCTGTAATTGTCCAACGCCACACCGAAAAAATCAAAGAACTTATCGCCGTTGAAAATTCCGCGCCGCAAATCGCCTTTCAAAATTTTATCAATGATTTGCAAAAAATTATCAACCCGTCCATTACCGAAGAAGAGGCGGTTGATATGTTGGCGCAACATTTGATAACGCGCCCTGTTTTTGAGGCGTTGTTTGAAAATTATTCCTTCGCTCAAAATAACGCTGTCTCTAAATCTCTGCAAAAAGTTTTGGAACAAATCGACAATGACGCCTTGAATTACGAACGCGGCGAACTCAAAGAATTTTATGACAACGTAAAGGAAAGTTGCCGCGATATGGGCAACGCCGCCAACCGTCAAAAAATTATCGTAAATCTTTATGACAGCTTTTTTAAACAGGCTCTGCCGCTTACCGCGCAAAAACTCGGCATTGTTTACACGCCCGTTGAAGTCGTCGATTTTATTTTGCAGTCTGTCAACGATGTTTTACAGAAAGAATTTAACCGCACCATTTCTGATGAAAATGTTCACATTCTCGATCCTTTCACAGGTACGGGAACTTTTATAACGCGGCTGATTCAAAGCGGCTTGATTCGTCCTGAAGATTTACTGCGAAAATATCAAAACGAACTCCACGCCAACGAAATTGTTTTGCTGGCTTATTACATTGCCGCCATTAACATTGAAAATTCTTTCCACGCGGTGGCGAACTCAGACGACTATCAAACTTTCAATGGAATTTGTTTGGCAGACACGTTCCAATCTTATGAAATTCAACAAGAAGAAAACGACATCAAAGAAAATAAACAAGGCACTTTGAACAATGAAGAATTTGCAACGCCGCTTAAAGAAAACGCCGAATTTATCAAAAAGCAACTCGATACAAAAATTGAAATTATCATCGGAAATCCGCCTTACTCCGTCGGGCAAAAATCCGCCAACGATAACGCCCAAAATATCCACTATGATAAACTTGAAAAGCGTATCGCCGAAACTTACGCCGCCGGCACTGACGCCACAAATAAAAATTCGCTGTATGACAGTTATATAAAGGCGTTTCGTTGGGCGTCTGACAGAATCAAAAACGGCGGGATTATCGGCTTTGTAACTAATGCGGGCTGGCTTGACGGCGCGGCTATGGACGGCTTGCGAAATTGTTTTGCAAAGGAATTTACTTCAATTTATGTTTTCAATCTGCGCGGCAACCAACGCACTCAAGGCGAAATTTCACGCAAGGAAGGCGGCAAAATTTTTGGAAGTGGAAGCCGTGCGCCTATCGCCATTACAATTTTAGTTAAAAATCCTGCGGTTAATCGCAACGCCGAAATTTTTTATTGCGATATTGGCGACTATTTGAGCCGCGAAGAAAAACTTGAAAAGATTAAAAAGTTGCACAGCGTTTTGACTGATGAATTTAAACCTTTGACGCCCAACGACAAAGGCGACTGGATTAACCAACGCGGCAACAACTTTGATAATTTTATTCCGATTGGCGACAAAAAAAATCATTCTTCACAAACTTTTTTCTGTGAAATTTACGGTAATGGAATTGAAACTAAACGTGACGCTTGGTGTTATAATTTTTCAAATTCTGAAATTGCAAAAAATATTCAAACTACGATTGATTTCTATAATACACATTCGCCACTTGAAGTGGATTCAACAAAAATTTCTTGGTCTATGAAAACTGTTAATAATAAAAATCGCGGAATTGAATATAAATTTGACGACGCAAAAATTATCGAAAGTATGTATCGCCCGTTTTGTAAAGAATTTCTTTACTACGATAGAAATTTAAACGATGTCAATGGTCAAATTCCTAAAATTTTTCCAAACGGCAACGAAGAAAATTTATTAATCGATATTTCTGGTGTCAGTGGCAGTAAAGATTTTTCAGTAATGATTTTTAACAAAGTTCCCTGTTATGATGCAATCGAAAAAGGACAATGTTTTCCGCTGTATTGGTATGAAAAATCATTGGAGCAAAATTTATTTGGCGAAAGTTACGAGCGGCACAGTGGCATAACAGAATTTATTTTGAAACAGGCGCAGGAACGCTACAGCGCGGAAGTTAGCGCGGAAGAAATTTTTTACTATGTGTATGGCTTTTTGCATTTGCCCGCCTACCGTGAGAAATTCGCCGCCGAATTGAAAAAGAGTTTACCGCGCTTGATATTGGTTGAACGCTACGAAGATTTTTTGAAACTGTACCGCGCAGGGCGGGAGCTTGCCGAGATACATTTGAACTACGAGACGCAAGAGCCGCCTGCAGGCGTCAAAGTGATTTATGACGAAGGCTACAACTACCGCGTCCACAAGATGAAATTCAACGCGGAACGCACGGAAATAATTTACAACGATAAAATAAAAATTGTGGATATTCCGGCGCGTGCGAATGAATATGTAGTTAATGGCAGGTCGCCGCTTGAATGGATTGTTGACCGTTACCAAATTAAAACCGATTCGGCAAGCGGCATTGAAAATAATCCGAATTATTGGTGCGATGAACATGACAACCCGCGCTACATTTTCGATTTAATTTTAAGTTGTATAACCGTAAGTTTGAAAACTTTGGACATTGTGGAGAATCTGCCGACTGTAGATTTTGAATAAATCTTGTCATTTTGTGTGGCTTTGATATAATTTGAAAAAAATTCGGGCAGGTGGGGAATTTGAAAGATTATTTAGATCCGAAGTATGAAGAAATGAGAAAGGAATTTAAGGCAAATACTCTGGTAAACGTTATGTTGAGATTGGATTTTAATCCATTGATAACTGCGGAAAAATTGGCGTCATTCCTGCAAGATGAACTTTGTGCAAAAGGCTTTGATTACCAAGAAGATTTTTTGCAAGAGTCGGAAATGCGTTTGAACGATCCCATTGAAAAAGACGATAGAATTTTTCCGAAACAACTTGAAAATGAGCGTGTGTATAGATTTATTTTGGACGGCAAAATTTTTAGTTTCAGCAGATTTTTTTTGATTTACCAAGTGAGTCCTTTTTCAAATAATTTTTCGGAGGACATAGAACATTTTTCCTATTTGATAACGAAAATAAAGGAAATATCGCCATATCTCAATATAAAAAGATTGGGAATAAGAAAAACCAATTTGGTTATTGCCGAAAATTTCAATCAGCTTTTCAAATGTTTTAAAAAAGAATTTTTGCCTCTATCCGCTGCTCCTAAAGTTCCGTCAAATGAATTTGGCATTTTTGAAAGCAAAGAGAACTTTTTTTCTTCTGAATATCAATTATCCTGTAACATTAGAAAACGTCTTGAATCAGGAGAAATGCAATTTTCTAATGATAAAAAAGAATTAGGGCGTGTTGGCAAAGTCTAAATTTGAATCATTACGGCAGCGAGAATAATGAAATTCAGAAAACAATTTGACAATTTGTCGTAACGTGTGGCAACGTGTCGATAGTTTTTGATACG